>CAYNIS010000192.1:0-6855 GCA_964397055.1 uncultured Rhodospirillaceae bacterium
CGAGCGGGTGCGCGGCGAATTCGAGGGCGGCGACAGCTGGCGGGTTTTCGGCGCGCTCTTCCTGATCGGCATCACACCCGTGCCGTTCCAGTTGGGCACCGTCGCATCCGGCGCCCTTGCGATCGATCCGTTCCTGTTCGTGGTGACGATCACGGTGTCGCGCGCTGTGCGCTACTTCGGGCTGGCGATCCTGGTCTGGCTGTTCGGGCGCCGGACAAGAGCGCTCATCGACCGCTATCAGATGGAAATCGCGATCGGCGCAGCCGTCCTGTTCCTGGCTCTGATCGCCAGCGCGGTCCTGCGCCTCAGCCTTCTGGAACCGGGCTGAGCAGGTCGTTCGTCAGGCTGCCCGGCGCGGGGCGGGGCGCGGCGGCGTGCCCTTGCGATTGACGTGATCAATGAGACGTCCGCGGGCGCGGTTCAGACGGGACCGCACCGTGCCCACCGGGATCGACAAGGCGCTCGCCGTCGTCTCGTAACTGTCGCCGTCGACACAGACGCGGCGCACCACGTCCTGCTCCTTGGCGGTCAAGAGGACGCGTGCGGCCTCCCCGACCTGGCGGGTGAACACCTGCGTCTCCTGGGATGCGGGCGCCCCGGCCTGCGGCAGATCCCCGTCGTCGGTCAGGGTCTCGTGCCGGACCACCGCGCGGCGCTGCCCGCTGATGTGTTGCCGGCGGCAGATGGTGAAGAGCCAGGCGCGGAGATTGGTGCCCAGCTGGAACTGCGTCGAGCGCGTCAACGCACGTTCAATAGTGGTCTGCACCAAGTCCTCAGCATCTGCTGCATTCCTGGTAATAGATCGCGCAAAGCGAGAAAGTGCGGGCATCTCCCGGACCAACTCTGCCTCGGTGAAATTGGACATTTCGTCCGCCTCCTCTTTGGCGTTGGCTGATTGGGAGGATAGATCACCCCATCAAATTGTCAACTTCCGTAAAGATTCAGTCCTGCAATACTGCCTCCCCTGAATCGAAGTATTTTGGAGAATCCTGCCGTTTCTCCCCGCTCAGCGGCTGCCACGCCCGGGCATTTTGGGGACCGCGGGCGGCCGCCACCAGCGCCCGGAACAGACCGAACTGCCGGCGGCTGAAGATCAGGAACTCCGGGTGCCACTGCACGCCGACAACAAACCGCTCGTCGGTGCCTTCGACCGCCTGGATCATGCCGTGCTGATCGCGCGCGCCGACGGTCAGGCCCCGCCCGACGCGATCCACCGCCTGGTGGTGCAGAGCGTTGACCCGGGTCCAGGTGGGGCCGACGATTCCGGCGAGTCGCGTCGCCGGGGACAATGTCACGCGCTTGCGCGCCAGAACCGTGCGATAGCGCCCGTTGATCGGGAAATGGTCGCGGATCTCGTCGATCAGGGAACCGCCGCGCGCGACGTTGATCATCTGCGATCCCCGGCAGATGCCCAGGACCGGGAGCCCGCGGCGTTCGGCACGGGTCAGGAGCGAGAGTTCGAGGGTATCGCGGCCCGGATCGAGCTTCACCGTCGGTTCGACCGGCACCGGCTTGGTGTCGTCGAGGCGCAGGCCGATATCCGCCCCGCCCCCGATCAAAAGCGCGTCCAGCCGGTCGACGTCGGCCGGGGCGGCGGTTGTGATCCGCACCGCCCGGCCGCCGGCACGCCAGATCGCCAGCCGGATGAAGAACCAGGAAATGCGACCCCGGCCGACGGAGCCGGTAACCCCGATGACGGGGCGCCGACCCCGCGCGCGCAACCGCGTCATCATCGGCCCCCCTCCAGCGGAGCCGCCGGTCAGGAGGCCAACGCGCGCAGCATCCAGGCCGCTTCCTCGTGCACCTTCTGACGTGCGGACAAGAGATCGGCGGTGGCGTGGTCCTCGACCTCGTCAGCCGCGGTCGCCAACGGACGAACCTGGCGCGCGAGGGCTTCGTGGTCATGCGCCAGTTGCATCGACAACGCGCTGGCATCGCTGCCCTTGGTGCCGTCCTCGATGTTGGCGAGGGTCATGATGGTGCGCAGCCCGTCGGGCGCGAAGGCGCCAAGGGCACGGATACGCTCCGCGATGTCGTCCGCAGCCTCGTGCAGGTCCTGGTACTGCTCCTCGGTCAGTTCGTGAACCGACCGGAACATGGGACCGGTCACGTTCCAGTGGACGGCCTGGGTCTTCATGGTCAGAACCAGGGTATCGGCGAGCACGCGCGACAGCCCTTCGGCGACGGAGGCGCGGTCGTTCTGGCCGAGGCCGATCTCGACAGCCTCACCGTGGTCGGCCTTGGTCGCATAGCTTGCGATAGTCATGTATCGGTTCCTCCAGACAACGGATGGGTCGGCGTCCGATCTGCGGCACGCCTTCCTGCCCTCTCCAACGGCACAGCCGCTTGCCGAGTTCGCCAACAGATCGACGGGTCGAGATTGATGCGGACAGCCGCCCCCAGCCGAAGCGTGCTCAGGGCCGCGACAGCAGACCTGCACGACCGCGTCGACAGGCATCCGCTGCTGACGCCGCTGGCCAGCGGCCAGGGCACGGCGGCGGAAATCGCGCGGGCGCTTGCCTGTCTCGCCGGCTTCATCGGGGTGCATGAGGACGCGGTCGCGCGCATCGATGCGGCCCTTGTCCCGGACCCGCGCCTTGCCGAGCGCTACCGGGGCGACCTCGCCCGGCTGGCGCCGGATGCGGCACCCTGGCCGTGCGCGACGGCAGAACCGCCGGCGCAAGGGGCCGCGGGCTGGGCGCTCGGCACCGCCTGGGTGATGATGGGGTCGCGAAAAGGGGCGACCCTGATGGCGCGGCGCAATGCCGGCCGGCCCGGGGCGCTGGGAACGCTCGCCGCCCTCCAGCCGCATCCAGCGGATGCCGCGGTCTGGTCGGTGATCGAAACAAGGCTCGCGGACCCCGCACCGCAGGTCGCCATCGCTGCGGCGCGCGACGCCTTCAGCCGTCTCCTTTCAATGCTGGAAGCGGCCGGGTAGGCGAACACCAGGGTCAGAAGTCCGCCCTGGCCTCGCGCTCGAACTTGACCATGGTCTTCATGCCGAGCCCGTCGAGCGGCAGCCGCACCCTGACCGTCGTGCCCTCGCCGAGCGAGGAGGCGATGTCCATGCGCCCGCCATGGCCCTTCACCAGGATGTCGACGATCGAAAGGCCGAGGCCGGTGCCCTCGGCGGGATGCGTCATCGGATCCTCGACCCGCTGGAACGGCTCGGCGACCTTGGTCAGGTGCTCTTCCGGGATGCCGACCCCGGTGTCGACGACCTCGATCACCAGGTCCCGGCCATCGGCCGCGGCGGTCACGTCCACCCGACCGCCATGCCTGTTGAACTTGAGGGCGTTGGAGACGAGGTTGAGCAGCACTTGGCGGAATCCCCGCCGGTCCGCGGTCAGGCGTATGTCCTCGGAAACGTTCGACAGCAGCACAACCCCCGCCCCATTTGCGCGCCCCCTCATCAACGACAGAATGCCCGCGATCTCCTCCGATACTGACAAAATCTCCGGCCGCAGGGTGACGATGCCGGAGCGCAGGCGGGTGAAGTCGAGAATATCATTGACGAGGTCGAGCAGATGGCGGCCAGCGTTGAGAATGTCTTCGACATAGCCGCGATGAGCATCATTCAGGCGGCCACCAAGACCAATCGCCATCATCTCGGCAAAGCCGATAATCGCGTTTAACGGTGTCCGCAACTCATGGTTCATATTGGCGATGAACCGCTCCTGCGTTTCCCGCGCCCGCTCAAGCTCCAGGTTCATCGCCCTCAGCCGGCGCATCTGGCCGGCCAGCAGGTCCGAGATCCCGTGGCGCAACTCGTCGGCTAGATCGCGCGTCCAAGGTTCCCAGGGCCTCGAATGCGCGGCGAATTCCTCTGTCCATCGCTCGAAAGACCGGCGTGGCAGGACCATCCCGCGCTTGTCGACCGATTGGTTTAGGGGCGAGCCGGCCCATGTCATCGTTCGCGGCGTTTCAGGCCGAAACCAGACCAGCGCGTCCGCCCGCTCCTCGCCGATGAAAACCACAGTGACACCACTTGCTATCCGCCGGTGGCGGTACCACGGCACGAAGTAAGATGAGATGCTGTCAGTCTGCCAGATGTCGTCGTCCGTCGTCTCCCGCAGGAAAGAGACTAGGCTGGTGATCTCCTCCTCCGGCGGCGTTGTCCCAATGGTCCGGGTCTCGATACCGATCCGGCAAGCAGCCCCGCCCACAGCATCGAACAGATCGTTAAGCGTCGCCGCGCCGTCGGTCAGCGCGTGCCGGAAATCGCCCGTATCGATCACCTTCGCGATCAGCCTGCGGTAAATAGCTACCTGTTCGGCGCGCCGCCGTTCGGACTGATCCACCTCGATCGTTTCAATCTGGGTCGCAACGTTTTCGGCGGCTGCACTGATTACCCGCATCATCTCCGGCGCTATGTAACGCGGCCGACGGTCGTGGCCGATCAGAAGACCCCATAGTCGACCCCGATAAACTACGGAAACAGAAAAGCTGCCGGTCACATTCATGTTGTCGAGATAGGCGCGATGGACCGGCGACATCGACCGCAGGGTTGCGAAGGAAAGGTCGACAGGTCGTGCAGCGGCCTCTCCGCCAGACGGGCTGGAGACCAGCGTCACCGGCTGATAGCCGTTGTTTGGGATCGCGCGAATGCGATTTCGAGCGTAAAGGGCACGGGCCTGACGCGGAATGTCCGATGCTGGAAAGTTGAGGCCGAACAAGGACGGGCCACTGTCCGGCTCCAGGCTTTCGCCGAAGACCAAGCCATGTCCTTTTGCATCGAAGCGGTAAAGGATGACGCGCTGGAAACCGGTGACCTCGCGCACCTTGTCGAGAAACAGCCGAACGACCTCAGGCCCATCCCGAAGCGACGCACCAGCGACGACCTGGCGGTGGAGTGTGCCATGGGCGCTGGCGACGGCCCGCACGACCTGCAGTGACCACGGTTCAACCTCAAGGATCAGACGATGGTCGTGAACATGGGCCGAAGCGCGTAAGGTGAGACCAGATCGCGGCGCGGTCCAGTCGAACTCATGCCAGAGGTACTGGGGATCGACGCCGCGGCTGGCCTCCGCCGCCAGTTCCTCCAGCCTCACCGCCTCTTCCTCCGGGAACACCGCCGCCAGCGGCCGGCCCAGAAGCTCCGCCGGTGAACGTTCCAAAATATCGACGACGTTGGCGCTGACCATGCCGATGCGTGGATCGGCGACGTCGATCACCAGGACGGCTCCGTGCGGCTGTATGGCCCCAGGCAGATGGATCGGTTCGCGATCGCAGAGGGTCTTGTCGATGACCCGCGCGCCGGCTTCGGTCAGCCGATCCTCGACGACGGTATCGGCAGACGAATCCTGGAACGGGGTAAGGCGCTCGCGCGGGTGGACAGAGATGAGGTAACGGTCAGGCTCTCCCGTCTCCGCCATCTCGATATAGACGCGCAACGGTGCGAACGCGAAGTCGAAGACGAACTCGAACATGACATCGAGCCGACCGCGTGCCACACCCTCCTCGAAACGGCCGCGAAACGCCGGCAGGTTGGTACACGGTGCAATATCCGTGAAAAAGTTGCGGCCAAGAACATTGGCCTCGGCCAGGCCGGAAATCTCAGATTCCGCGCGATTGTAGCAGTGGACCATGCCCTTGCCGTCGACCAGAATTGCGCCGTACGGCAGCTCATCCATGTCCTGGAGTTTGATCGCGTCGGTCCGAAACTTCTCAACGTTGGTATCTGAGGGCATCAGAGGGACACTCAGGTGCGGGACGGAGAACGGTCGGGACGGAGAACGGTCGGGACACCGTCTCCGTCACCCTCCTTATCGATGTTCGGCAAAGGGTCCAAGCCCTCTATTGCGCAGGGTTCCGGCTGCTTCCGAGCTTTGGTCAGCGGCCCAGATGCTGCCAGCGGATCGTGGCCAGTTCCTCCGCGAAGGCGCGCGCGGTCTGGTAGCGCTCGTCGGGCCGCTTGGCGATCGCCTTCCTGACGATCGGGTCGAGGGCCGAGGGCACGCGCCGCCCCGGCAGGCTGGACGGCGGCGGCGGGTCGGCCTGCAGGATCTGGAACATGATGGTTGCCCCGGTGCCGGAAAACGGCCGCGAGCCGGTCAACAGCTGGTAGAGCACGACCCCGGCCGAAAAGATGTCGGACCGGTGGTCGATCGCCTCCCCGGTGAATTGTTCCGGGGACATGTAGGCGGGCGTGCCCAGCACCTCGCCCACCTGGGTCATGGTCGAGGTCTCGATCCGGGCGACTCCGAAGTCGGTGATCTTCACCGTTTCGTACGCGTCGATCATGATGTTGGCGGGCTTGATGTCGCGATGCACGACCCCGCGCTTGTGGGCGTAGTCGAGGCCGGAGAGCACGCCGTCCATGATGTCCAGCGTGTCGCCGATCGCAAAGGTCTCGCCCTCGTCGAAGCGCGAGCGCAGCGTCCGGCCCTCGACATACTCCATGACGATGAAGAGCGTGTCGCCCTCCTCGCCGAAGTCGAACAGGGTGACGATGTTGCCCTGGGTCATGCGCCCGGACGCTCGCGCCTCCTGGCGGAAACGCTCCAGGTAGCGCTGCCCCTCCTGCTCCTGGGCCATGTCCTTCAGCAGGGTCTTTATTGCGACCTGACGCTCGATCACGGTGTCGAATCCCAGGTAGACGACACCCATCGCCCCGCGGCCGAGGACGCGGTCGATCCGGTACTTGCCGATCTGGCTGATGCCGTCGAGCCCGCCGGCGGTCTCCCGCCTGGCGCGCGCCCGTGGGGCCGACGGCGACAATTCCGGCGGCACCGGCCCGCCGGAGCCGGGATGGGCCACCGTCGCCGCCGTCGATGCCCGCGAGTAGACGGAGGCGAGCGAGGGTGCCACCAGCGTATCGGGCGGTGCCGCCTGGGTCCGGTCCTCATCGGCGGA
>CAYNIS010000193.1:0-6841 GCA_964397055.1 uncultured Rhodospirillaceae bacterium
GGCGGGCTGGCTGATCGCCGCCGGCAAGGCGATCCTGGTGCCGCTCGCGGTCGCGATCATCGTCTGGTACGTGCTGAACGCGATCGCCGCGGGTGTGCACAGGCTTCCGATCCCAGGTGCGGCGGAGCGCCGCATGCCGGGCTGGCTCGCGATGACGATCGCCTGGGCGGTGGTGATCGGCTTCCTCGTCCTCGTCGGGCAACTGGTCGGCGACAACATCGCCAAGGTCAGTGAGGCAGCGCCCGAATACCAGCGCAATCTCGAAGACGTCGCGCGCGGTATCGCAACAACGCTGGGCCTGCCTGCTCTTCTCAACCTCGAACAGATCTTGCGGCTGGTCAATGTCGGCAGCCTGATCGGTGCGGTCGCCGGTGCGGCAACCGGGCTCGCGGCCGATCTCGTCATGGTTCTCGTCTACGTGCTCTTCCTGCTGGTCGAGCAACGTTTCTTCGACGCGAAACTCCGCGCGTTCTTCGCGGACGCCCGCGCCGAGGCTGAAGCCCGGTCCGTCCTGTCCCGCATCCAGCGGGAAATGCAGACGTACCTATGGGTCAAGACCGTGGTCAGTATCTTCGTCGGCGGGCTGAGCTACCTGGTCCTCATTATTGTCGGCGTCGATTTCCCGGCGTTCTGGGGGTTCATCATCTTCCTGTTGAATTACATCCCGACCATTGGATCCTTGATCGGCATAATCTTTCCGGCGGTGCTGACGCTCGTCCAGTTCGGGTCGCTCGTCACGTTCGTCGCTGTCGCCGTACCCCTCGCCGTCATCCAGTTCACCTTCGGCAACATCATCGAGCCCAGGATGATGGGGAATTCGCTTAACCTTTCACCGCTTGTGGTGATGCTTTCGCTGATATTTTGGGGTACACTCTGGGGAACGGTCGGGATGTTCTTGTGCATCCCGATCATGGTGATGGCGCTGATCGTTCTGGCGCGTTTCCCCCAGACAAGAAAACTCGCGATTTTGCTGTCCAGCCGGGGGAACCTCGCCGAGGAATCCCAGACGGCCGGCAGCGGTCGCGTGCCAGGAATCCGATGATGACCGACTTGAACCCTGATGCGATCGACCCGGACAAGGTCGTCAGTTGGGATGAGGTGAAGGAGGCCTGGGCCGCCCAGGCCGAGAGCGAGGGCAGCCCGCTCAAGTCCTCCGTGACCGGCCCGTTGGAAACGGCGCTGGCCGACGCCATCGCCGACGGCTCCATCAAGGCGTTCGGCAAGCAGGGCCATACCGGGCCGGAGGAACCGCGGTTCTACCGGGCCGGCGATGTCGTCCAGCTGGCCGAGGATGCCGGCCTGATCGAGGAGCCGACATCGGTCATGGCGCTGTGGAAGCCGACCTCCTACGAAACACTCCTCGAAGCCGTTCACGAGGTGCGCGACTACCAGCCCTCTCTCGAAAAGGGTGTTCTGAAGCCGGTCACGGCCTCTGCCGCGGCGACACCGTCGCCGGGCCCGAAGAGCAACATGCGGCTGACCGCGGCCCCCTGAGATCGCCATCCAAGCCAAAGCCGGGCAAGGCGAAACCGGGCAAGGCGAGGAGAGGGCTCACTCGTCGTCGAAGGCGGTCGGGCGTTTCTTGCGCGGCTTGTCATCGCGACGCCGCAGCGGGCCCTGGTATTCCGGGTCCGCGCGCCGGCGCCGGTCCGGCCCGGAATAGTTGGGCGACCGGATGAATTTCCGCGGATTCTCGACCACGTGGATCAGCCGCTCGGCAAGCGACTGCGGCGAAACCGGCTTGGCAAGATACTCGGTCGCCCCGGCGTCGCGGGCGGCGTGGACATGCGGCAGTTCACTGTTGCCGGTCAGCATGATGATCGGGATGTCGTTGCGCTGCAGGCTGTTGTCGGTGCGCACCAGCCGCACGAAGTCGAGCCCGTCCAGACCGTCCATCACCCAGTCGCAGATGATCACGTCGACGGTGTTCTGGCCGAGCGTGCGCAGCGCCTCCGACCCCTCGCTCGCGGTCAGGACGTTGCGGATGCCGAACGCCTCGAGCATGCCGTTCAAGAGACCCCGCATCGGCCGGTTATCTTCCACCAGCAGCACGACGAAGCTGGAGAAATCGTAGGTCGATGCCCGGTTGGTCATGAATATCCCGCTTGCGTCTCGGCCGGCTTCTGCTTCCCCCCGCAATGGCGCCTCCCGGGGCCAGCCCGGCGCGTCGTTCCGTGCCGCCGTCCGGGCCTGCGGTGCGCCACCCTACTGCGCAGTAAAGACGAGGCCAAATGCGAATCTGAGGGCAGCCCGGAAAGGTCCCCCGCGCAACGTGGCGGCGGGCCGCCCGATCAGTACTCGCCCCGGCTCATCGCGAAGTCGGAGACGAAGGGGTTGAGCTTGCGTTCGGTCCCGAAAGTCGAAATCGCGCCGTGACCGGGGACGAAGGTCACGTCCTCTCCCATCGGCCAAAGCTTGGTGGTGATCGACTTCAAGAGCAGCTGAAAGTCGCCCCCCTTGAGGTCGGTGCGCCCGATCGAGCCGTTGAACAGCACATCCCCGACGATGGCGAGGCGCGCGCCTTTGTGGAAGAAGACCACGTGGCCCGGGCTGTGGCCCGGACAGTGGTGAACGCTGAGCGTTTCCGAGCCGATGGTGACGGTATCGCCCTCATCCAGCCAGCGGTCGGGCGTGACGTTCCGCCCGCCCTCGATCCCGAATCGCGCCGCCGAGTTCACCAGGTTGTCGAGCAGGAAGCGGTCGCCCTCGTGCGGCCCGTCGATCTCGACGCCAAGCTGCTCGGCGAGGTCGGCCGCCCCACCGGCATGGTCGAAATGGCCGTGGGTCAACAGGACCCGCTCGATCCTGACCTCGAGTTCCGCGGCGACGCTGACGATCCGCTCGATATCCCCGCCAGGATCGACCACCACGCCACGGCCGTCGGCCGTCGACCACACGATCGAGCAGTTCTGCTGCAACGGTGTCACCGGAACCACCGCCACCTTGAGCGGCACGTCGTCGTTGGCGGCCATCGCGCTTGGATCGATTTCGCTTGTCATGGGGTCGGACCATAACCGGCCGGACCTACCCTGGCCAGCCGGCTCGCCCGATCGGTTGATGCGCTCCCGAACCCGGTGTCCCCGCCTCCCCTTGCACTCGGCCGGCATCCGCGCGAAGCCTAACGCGCACCGGCTCAGGAAATCCGGACACTCGGGTGGGGTCGCGGGTCGGCGCGTGCCCCTGGTGTTGTGGGAAACAGCCGCCGCGCAGCCGACCCATCGACAGACCAACCACACGTGTCCCCTTGAGGAGGTATCAATGTCCCGCAGGTCCACGGCCTGGCTCAACCGCCTGTGTGCTCTGGGTGTCGCCGCCGGCCTCAGCCTCGCCGCCCCGACGGCGTCCGCCCAGCTGGCCGATGCGCGCCTGATCGACGAGTTCTCGGGCCTCGGCCGGCAAACCGCCGCGGCGATCGAGGACTGGCTCGCTCGGGCGGAAATCCTCGGCGTGATGGCCGGCGACCTGGTCGGTACCATCCATGCGGGGCCGACCCTGGACGAGGCGCGCGCCGCGCTCGCCCGGGGACTGGAGGGCGACCCGGACCCGGTGATCGCAGGCCGGGCGATGCGCGCGGTCGGGCTCGCCGCCGTCGAGATCGGCGACACGCTCGCCGCCACCGGGGTCCTGGAACGCTATCAGTCGGCCGCCCCCGGCGTGACCTCCCCCGCCACGGCGGCCGCGATCGTCGAACTCCTGGTCGCGCTGGGCCGGGTCGAGGAGGCCCAGACCTTCACCCGGGACCTCACGCGCAGCCTCCAGGGTCAGGGCACGACCATCCCGGCCGAGGCCCTGGCCGAGGTGCACCTGCGCGGTGCCAAGGCGATGGCCCGCCACGGGGCGTCGGCGGCGGCACTGGAAGCGCTGTCGGAAGCCGCGACGATCGGCGACTACCCGGAAGGCCGGCGCCTTCAGGAGCTTGCCCAGATCAACCTGCTGCTCGGCAATCCGCGAGAGGCGGAAGACCAGATCGCCGCCATCCGGGACCGGGTCACCCGGGCGTGCGGCTACGCCAAGCTCGCCGCCACCGGCGACGTGGCCGTAGACCAGCGCGAGCGGCGCGCGGAATGGCTGACCTTCGCCGAGCGCGATTGCATCAGCGAGCTGCCGTCGATGCTGGAGACGGCCGCAGCCCTGGCCGATGCCGACCTCGCCCTGCGCCTCATCAACCTGCGCGCGAGCCAGCTGAGCCCGTTTCCGCGGATGATCTCCGAACGGCTGGTGATCGAGGCGATGTCGCGCGCCGGACGCCAGGCGGACGCGGTCAACCGACTGCGCGAGGCGCGTGATGTCGCCGCCGAGATCGGCCGCAGCGGCAACGCCCAGAGCATCGCCAGGGCACAGGGCGTGCTGGCGGTGGCAAGTGCCGCCGCCGGGGAGGCACGCGACGGTATCCGGATCCTGGAGAACGAGAGCCGGGGCGGATTGAACACCGACCCGTTCCTCGCCGACATGGCGAGCGCACTGGCCCGAATCGGCAACGTGGACGATGCCCGGGACGTCGCGCGATCGATCCGCACGCCGGAAATCCGCGCCGCCGCCTATCGCAACATCCTCTTCGCGGTCCTCGACGTCGGCGGCTGACAGCGGCTCGCCTCGGCGCCGCGGCCCCTTGCTGGAGACGTCGGTCGCGCGCACTCTCTCCTCGACCTAGCGCAAATCGGACGCGGACTTCATCAGTCCGCGTCCGATTTGCGCGTCAGTTCAGTAGCTTTGAGCGTTTTCCGAATTCGACGTTGGGTTCGGCACTTGCCGCGAAAGAGATCCAGACGTCGAACTCACTAAGAACAGGGCGGCATAAAAGACCGCCGGAGGCCGATCGCGGCCGACCAGGAGGAGACGAGGCGAGCCATGACCCACACCCAGAGCTATCTGCACGGCGCGTCGACCAGGCCGCTGATCGGCGAGCCGATCGGCCGGTTCTTCGATCGGGCCGCGGATCGGTGGTCGAACCGCGATGCCCTGGTCGTGCGCCACCAGAATGTCCGCTGGTCCTATGAGGCGTTGAAGGAAGAGGTCGACGCGCTGGCCGCCGGCCTGCTCGCCCTGGGGCTGGAGCCGGGCGACCGCATCGGCATCTGGTCGCCCAACAATGCCGAATGGGCGGTCACGCAGTTCGCCACGGCCAAGGCCGGGCTGATCCTGGTCAACATCAACCCCGCCTATCGCCTGTCGGAACTCGACTACGCCCTCAACAAGGTCGGCTGTAAGGCGCTGATCACGGCGAGCCGGTTCAAGAGTTCCGACTACATCGAGATGCTGAACGAGCTGGCGCCGGAACTCGCCGGCAGCCGGCCGGGTGCTCTCGCCTCCGAACGCCTGCCGCACCTGAAATCGGTGATCCAGATCGGCGGCGACCCGGCCCCCGGCTTCCATCGCTTCGAGGGGGTGAAGGGCCTGGCGACGGACGACAGTCGCGCCCGCATCGCCGACCTGGCCGACAAGCTGCAGTTCGACGACGCGATCAACATCCAGTTCACCAGCGGCACCACCGGCCTGCCCAAGGGCGCCACGCTCACCCACCACAACATCCTCAACAACGGCTACTTCGTCGGCGAGGGGCTCGCCCTCCAGGAGACCGACCGGCTGTGCATCCCGGTCCCGCTCTACCACTGCTTCGGCATGGTGATGGGCAACCTCGGCTGCCTGACCCATGGGGCGGCGATGGTCTACCCGTCGGAAGCGTTCGACCCGCTGGCGACGCTGGAAGCGGTGGCGGAGGAACGCTGCACGGCCCTCTACGGCGTGCCGACCATGTTCATCGGCATGCTCGACCACCCGGAATTCAACCGCTTCGACCTGTCATCCCTGCGCACCGGCATCATGGCCGGCTCGCCGTGCCCGGTGGAGGTGATGAAGCGGGTGATCGCGGAGATGCACATGTCGGACGTGACGATCGCCTACGGCATGACAGAGACCTCGCCCGTGTCGACCCAGACGCTGGCGGACGACACGCTGGAACGGCGGGTCGGCACGGTCGGCACCATCCATCCCCATGTCGAGGCGAAGATCGTCGACCCGGCGACCGGGGCCATCGTGCCGCCGGGCCAGCAGGGCGAATTCTGCACCCGCGGCTATTCGGTGATGCTGGGCTACTGGGACGACCCGGAACGCACGGCGGATGCCATCGACCGGGCGGGGTGGATGCACACCGGCGATCTCGCGGTCATGGACGAGGCCGGCTACTTCAACATCGTCGGGCGCATCAAGGACCTGATCATTCGCGGCGGGGAGAACGTCTATCCGCGCGAGGTCGAGGAGTATCTCTATCGCCACTCGAAGATCGCCGATGTCCAGGTGTTCGGCGTGCCCGACCCGAAATACGGAGAGGAGGTCGCCGCCTGGATCAAGCTCAAGGACGGCGAAGAGGCAACGGCGGAGGAGATCACGGCGTTCTGCAAGGGGCAGATCGCCCACTACAAGATCCCGCGACACATCCGTTTCGTCGGCGATTTCCCGATGACCGTCACCGGCAAGATGCAGAAGTTCCTGATGCGCGAGGCGTTCACGCGCGACCTCGGCCTCACCGCCGCCAAGACGGCGTGAGACGGATGGCAGGCCCCCTCGGCGAAGCCCTCCGCACGGCGGTCCGGGCGCAAACCGACCGGCTCGCCGAAATCACCGCAAGGCTGGTCCGGGTCGACAGCCAGACGCCGCCCAGTGCGACCGGGCCGGTTGCCCGGGCGGCGACGGAGATGCTGGCGGGTGTGCCCGGGCTCGAGGTCCGCGTCGCCGAGAGTGTCGCCCCGGTGGTCAACCTCGTGGCGCATCTGAAGGGCACCAGCCCGGGGCCGCGCATCGTCCTCAACGGCCATCTCGACACCTACCCGATCGGCGACCCGGC
>CAYNIS010000194.1:0-6830 GCA_964397055.1 uncultured Rhodospirillaceae bacterium
GGCCGAGGCCGCCCGGATCGAAAGCGTGTTCGGCTGCCCGGTGATCGAGGCCTACGGCATGACGGAGGCCGCCCACCAGATCGCCTCCAACCCCTTGCCGCCGGGTGCCCGCATCGCCGGGTCGGTGGGCTTCGCCGCCGGGCCCGAGATCGCGATCGCCAATGGCGAGGGCGGCCATGTCGCCCAGGGCGAAATCGGCGAGGTGATCGTGCGCGGCCCGACGGTCATGGGCGGCTATCTGGGCGACGAGGCCGCGACCGCCGCCGCGTTCTTCGGCCCATGGCTGCGCACCGGGGACCAGGGCCGGCTGGATGCCGAGGGCCGGTTGACCCTGACCGGCCGGATCAAGGAGCTGATCAATCGCGGCGGAGAGACCATCGCGCCGCGCCAGATCGACGATGTCCTGCTGGCCCATCCCGCGGTCCTGCGCGCCGCCAGCTTCGCCGTGCCGCACCCGCGCCTGGGGGAGGACGTTGCCGCCGCGGTGGTGCTGCGTCCCGGCATGGTGGCGGACGAGGCGGGCCTGCGCCGCCATGTCGGGGAGCACCTGTCGCTCAACAAGGTGCCGGCCCGGATCCTGATCGTCGACACGCTGCCCGCAGGCGCCACCGGCAAGTATCAGCGCCGGGCTCTCGCCCGCCATTTCGGCCTCGCATGACCTCGGTGCTCCAGCTCGCCCTCGCCCAGGTGCCGGCCGATGCCGACACCGCGGGCGTGGTGGCGGATGCGGCGGCGGCCGGCGCCGACATCGTCGTCTTCCCGGAGATGTTCTCCAACGGCTATCGCCGCTTCGACCCGGACGATCCCTTCGACCGCGGGTCCTGGCTGAAGACCGGCCGGCGCGACGCCGCCCCGTTCCTGGCGCGCATGTCGGGCCTGGCCGCCGGGCATCGGGTCCACATCGTCGCGACCCTGCTGGAACCGGCGTCGCCCGCCCCCTTCAACACCGCCGTCCTGATCGGCCCGGACGGCACGGAGCGCGGCCGCCACCGGAAGGTCCACATCTGCGATTTCGACAGCCCCGAATGCGCAATCCAGGCCGGCGACACCTTCCAGCCGATCGCGGTCGAGACACGAGCCGGGCCGGTCACCCTCGGCCTTCTGATCTGCATGGACCGGGAATACGCGGCCGGGCCCGCCGCCCTTTCGGCCGCCGGGGCGGAGGTGCTGCTGGTGCCCAACTGCTGCGACCTCGCGACGGACGCGGAGGTCGGCGACGTCCGCCTCGCCCAGGTGCGCGGGCGGGCCTTCGAAACGGTGACGGCGATCGCGGTCGTGAACTACCCGGCGCCCAGGGCCGACGGCCAATCGATCGTGGTCGACGCCCGGGGACGTGTCGTCGCCCTTGCCGGGCGCAGCCCAATGTTGCAGCTGGTCGAGATCGACCTCGACTCGGTGCGAGCGGCACGAAAGGCGGACCACTTTCGCTTGCAGCCCAGCAATTTACGGTGAAGTAACCAGTTGGCGTGACTCTGGGAAACTGTTATCGGCGATTCGGTTCGCGCATAGTCAGGTAGCAGGCCCGGAAAACCCAATGCCAGAAGACCAGACAACCGCGTCAAACGCGTCCCTGTTCGGTTCCGACATCACGCTCGACAACCCGACCTACATCGATCCCACCGCCCTGATCCACGGCAAGGTCCATATCGGCCCGAAAGTGACCATGTGGCCCTATTCGGTGATCCGCGCGGAGAACTTCCAGGTCACGATCGGGGAGGGGTCGAACATCCAGGACTTCGTGATGATCCATCAGGCCGATGAGTCGCCGGTGACCATCGGGCGCTGGTCGTCGATCACCCATCACGTAACCCTGCATGGCTGCACCATCGGCGACCACGTCCTGATCGGCATCAACGCAACCGTGATGGACGGGGCGGTCGTGGGCGACAACTCGATCATCGGCGCAGGCGCGGTGGTCTCCCCCGGGCAGGTGATCCCGCCCAACTCGATCGCAGCCGGCGTGCCGGCCAAGGTGCTGAAGACCCGCAACAACCTGGTCGCCAACCGGCTGAACGCCGAGTTCTACTATCAGAATGGCATGGCCTACGCGCGCGGCGACTATCGGGTCACCCAGCAGCCCGGCTATGCCGAGAACATGGCGCGGGTCAGGGCGGAGGCGGAGGCACTGGCGGCGAGCCAGGCATCCTGATCGCGCGCTCATGCGCCTGCCGGCGGTCATCGCCCATGCCGACTGGAGTACCACGCCAAAGAAGCGCTGGCTCGCCACGGCAACCCGCACAGCCGGCGATGGCCATGGGGGCTATGGGGTAGCGCCTCCCCGGCCGGTCGGGCCGCTCGACGGCATGGCAGCCTCCCTGACGTCCCTCGGGTGCCCGGTTCTGCTCGGCGTCGACTTTCCGCTCGGCCTGCCACGCCTCTACGGGGCCCACGGCGTCACCCGGTTCCTCGACGTCCTGCCGCTCCTGGGGCGAGAGCCGCCGTGGGAGCGCTTCTTCGAGCCCTGTGCCGACCCTTCGGAGATCAGCCTCTACCGGCCGTTCTACCCGAGGGGCACGGTTGCCAAGGGAACACCGGCCCGCCGGCAACTGATCGACGGGTTTGGCGTCGAGAGCTATGCCGATCTGCACAGGACGTGCGATCTCGGCACCGGCAATCGCCCGGCGGGGTCGACCCTGTTCCTGACCCTGGGTGCCCAACAGGTCGGCAAGGCCGCGATCACCGCCTGGCGCGACTGGCTGCAGCCCGCCCTGGCGTCGGGACAGCTCGGGCTCTGGCCGTTCCACGGGCCCCTCGCCGGCCTTCTGGAGCGCTATCCGCTCGTGGTCGCCGAGACCTACCCGGTGGAGATGGGTTTGCGACTCGGGGTCACGCCACGCATCGCCAAGCGTACCCAGGCCGGCCGCGCGGCCGTCGGCGGCACGATTGCCGATGCCATCCAGCGCCATGCCGGCGTCGTCAGCCGCGATCTCTCCCGATCGCTCCTCGACGGCTGGGGGCCTAGTCCCGATGCCGAGGACCCGTTCGACTGTGTCCTGGGCTTGGCGGGGATGCTCGACCTCCTGGTCGGGGGCGGCGATCCGTGCGACCCGCCGCCCGGTCCCTTAGGCGATCTGGAGGGATGGATCCTGGGCCAACCGTTGCCCGCCGAAGGGCCACCAGACACGGTTAACCGGCGTTAACCAAACCTGCGGCACGCGGGCGCACCAAATACGCTAATGCGCGTAGGGTCTTTGCAGAATGCGATCGGCGCCCTAAACTAAGCAGAAGCTAATAAATAACGGACCGCAACGGTCCACTATCGGGAGGAACCGGTCATGCGCCTGCGCCAGATCGCGCTCGTCGCCTGGGAACTCGACCCGGTCGTCGAGCAGTTGGAAGATGTCCTCGGCCTCGAAACCTGTTTCCACGACCCCGCCATGGGCCATTTCGGCCTGCACAACGCGATCCTGCCGCTGGCCGGCAACTTCGTCGAGGTGCTGGCCCCGATCCGTTCCGAAACGCCCGCCTGTCGCTACCTCTCGCGCCATGGCAGCGGCGGCTACAAGCTGGTCTTCGAATGCGACGACGTCGAAGGCGTGCACGACCGGCTGGAGGCGAAGGGCGTCAGGACGGTGTTCCGCACCCGGACACCCGGCCTGATCGGCTATGACTTCCATCCCGCCGACGTGCCGGGCTGCCTGATCTCCATCGAGTCGCCACGCCCGGCGGAGGACTGGCACCAGGAGATGTCGCACTGGCCACTCGCCGGGCCGTTGTGGAAGAAGCACATCCGCACCGACCGCACCCAGGCGCTGACCGCGGTCGAGATGCAGGCGGAGGACCCGGAAGCCGTCGCCGCCCGCTGGGCCGATCTGTTCCAGCTGCCGGTCCGCCGGAACGCCGCCAACGACCCGCAGATCGAGTTCGACAACGTCCCGGTGCGCTTCGTGCCGGACCGCGACGGCCGGGGCCTGAGCCTCGCCGGAATGGATGTGCTGCCCCAGGACCGCTGGGCGATCCTGACCGCCGCAGAACGGCGCGGGCTGCCGCACACCGAACAGCGCATCGACGTCGCGGGCATGCGGGTGAACCTGATCTGATCCGTCACCCGACGGGACTTTGGTGAAAGGGGGGAGGGGCCAACGTGCCTCTCCCGCCTTCTCGCATCAGCCGCCGATCGAGGGCAGGGCGGACAGGTTCGAGGCCTTGGCGAGTTCCGCGCGCCGGGCATCAGTGGCGCCCATGTCGACGGCCAGGCTCTCGTCGTCGACAGCCCCGGTGAAGACGACGCCGTAGATGTCACGGGCCCGGTCGAGGGTTTCCCACCTCTCCAGCACGTCGTTCAGCACGCGCGCCGGATCGCGTTCCAAGGGGTTGCCGTAGCCGCCGCCGGAACTGTCGGTGCCGTGCAGCTTCTCGCCCTTCTTCACCGTGATCCGGGTGATGTTGGGCAGCTTCTCCTTGTGGCCGTTGGGGGAGATCTTCCAGGCGGTCGAACAGACGCCGTTCTGGCCCCCCTGGACCCCCTTGGGCGGATTGATCTGACCGTCGCCATGATACATCGCGGTCATGTCGTATTCCTTCGGCCAGTACTGGACGTCCGACCCCGGCGATCCGCGATACTTGCCGGCACCGCCGGTCCCGATCCCCAGCTTCAGGTGGTCGAAGTGGATCGGGTGCTTCAGCTCCGCGATCTCGATCGAATCCCGGTACATCAGCCCGCTGACGACCGGGATGTTGTAGGTGACCCAGCCGTCGCACACCGGTGTGCCCGGCCCGCCGTTGCCGCCCATGATCAACTGGTTGACATAGGCCCGTTCGCCGAAGCGGTGGTCGATGCCCGACAGCACCGCCTTGGTCACGTTGGACCCCACCCCACCCTCGGCGACGCCATGGCCGTCGCCCAGCTTGGCGAATGCCGACTGCGAGCAGTTGACCAACCGTTCGGCGACATTGGTGGTCGCGACTGAGCAGGAATGCGGGAATTTCGGGATGCCGACCACGCAGCCCTCGCGCAGGTGCAGGCGCACCCGGCTGAACGAACCGGAATTTTTCGGCACGCCGTTCTCGATCGCGTTCATGATGCCGGCCAGTACCGCCGCCGTCGTGCACGCCTCGCTCTCGTTGATGCCGCAGTCGACGCAATCCGGATTGTCGCGCAGGTCGACGTCGATCCACCCTTCCTCCGGGTCGATCGCGATCTCCATCTTGAATGCCACGCCATCAGGCAGGGGCGGAAGGAACGGGTCGTGTGCCCCTTCGTTGGTGAAGCGCGCCTTGGGCATCTTCCGGATCGCGTTGATCATCATCTGTTCGGAATAGTCGAACCAGTGTTCGACGAAGACCTTGATCGTGTCGGTGCCGTATTTCTGGCACAGTTCCTTCAACCGGTATTCCGCCACCCGGGCCGATCCGATGCCGGCCAGGAAGTCGCCGTACCATTGGTCCGGCACCCGGATACGGCTGCGGCACATGCGCACCACATCCTCGATCGTCTCATAGTCGCGCTGGACCAGGACGGAGGGGAAGATCAGCGCCCCTTCCTCGTAAACGTCGCGCGCCATGGCGTGATAGGTGGTCGGGGCGGCATTGCCGATATCCGCCTGGTGTGCCTTCGCCACCGTCGTGAACAGATGCTCGCCGTCGACGAACACCGGCACCAGGAAGGTATGGTCGGCGGCGTGGGTGTTGCCGGTATAGGGGTCGTTGTGGAGATAGCAGTCGCCCTCCCGGATGTCGTCCCCGCGCGCTTCCAGAAGGTGCTGGCACTGCAACTGCGATCCGAAGATGTGGATCGGCAGGCCCTCGGCCGACGACAGCAGGCGGCTGTCGCCGGTGCACAAGGCGCAGGAGAAGTCGCGCGCCGTGTTGATCACCGCGGACCGGGCGGCGCGCAGCATGGTGTTGGTCATCTCACGAATGATGCCGTCGATGCGGTTGGCGATGACGGCGGTCATCACCGGGTCGATATCGATGTCGACCTTGGCCTTGGGATCGGTCATGGCACGGGTTCCTTTATCGCAAGACGGCGGTCAGGGCTTCGGGTCGAGTAGATAGTTGCCGCCACCGGACACGGTGGCGGTCATGCCGGGATAGACGACCAGGGTCGTCGTCGGCTCCTCGATGATGGCGGGGCCGGTGATGCGGCCGCCGGCGGGGATCGTGTCGCCCTTGTAGATCGGGGTCCTGACCGGTTCGGCGGTGCCGAAATAGCAGGCCCGGGTCGCCGGCACCTGGGCGATGTCCTGGACGTCGAACGGCGGGCAGGACGGGTCCGGCGGGACCAGGTGGACGGTCGCCCGGCCGCGCCAGGTGATGACCTCGACCGGGCTGCCGGTATCGCGCACCGCGAACACCCGCTCGTGGACCTGGTGGAACGCCTCGACCAGGGCTTCGACATCCCGCGGCCCGTGCACCCGTTCGAACGGCAGCGGTGCGTCGAGCTCCCACACCTGGCCGGCATAGCGCGCCTCGGCAATGAACTCGATCCGCGCCCGCGACGCCGCTTCCGGCCCCAGATCGGCGAGGAACTGCTTCAGTTCGTCCTCCAGCCGGCTGAGCGTGCGGTTGACACCCTCGATATCGAAATGGGCGGAGGTGGTGACGAGGTTGGCACTCTCCTCCTTGATGATGTCGGCATACTGCATGCCCGCCGCCGACAGGACCGAGGCGACCTTCGGCAGGATCACCCGTTCGCAGCCGAGTTCCCGGGCGATCGGCAGGATGTACTCCCGGAACTGGTACGCCAGGGTGTGCTTTTCCGCCTCGTACTCAGCGCCGGTCCGTTTCAGATAGTACTTGGGGATCTCGATCTTCCGGTCGAGCCGACCAGGCCGTAGGAGTGCCGGGTCCAGGATGTCCGGCCGGTTCGTTGCCATCACCACCTTGAC
>CAYNIS010000195.1:0-6830 GCA_964397055.1 uncultured Rhodospirillaceae bacterium
TCATCGGAGCCTAGCGCGCGATCCTGGGATATTCAGAACATTATGGGAACACTAGCGCATTTTAAAGCCAGACTGGCACTGTCTGGCTGGAGAATGCTTGTCTTATGACGCAGGCGGCTGATCGCGCGAAGATCGGCCATCGTTGGTGAGATCCCGGTCGACGGTCTCGAGGACGAGTTTCGCCTCATCTACACGTTCACCAACCTCTTCGACCGGCCACCCGGCAAGGCCGGTCTCTTCGGCCCGGAGGAGCTCGGCCACCGGCCCCATGAGGTGCGCCAGGAACTGGTGGCGGAGGCCGTGTGGCAGGCGCTCGTGAACCCAGGGGCGATGAAGGGCTTTGCTCCGCGGGTCTATCGCCGCATTCAGGACTACGTCAACGATCACCCGGTCCTGAAGTGGATCATTCAGTTCAACTCACTCGCCACCCTCCTGCGCGCCCCGGAGGTGGGCAAGCCGGGCCCGGAAGAGGAGAGCTGAGACGCGCCGGCCCGTGGCCGCTAGCGCAGTTTCCAGCCAGACCGACCCAGTCCGGCGGTTCGGAAAATGCGCAACCCATTGAATCTTTGCGCAAATGGTCGTCGCAGACTGGTTCGGTCCGCTCGGGATCTGCTCTCGGCTGCGACAACCAGTTCATCAGGTGGCGAAGCTTGCTGCACGCCACCTGATGAGCATCCGGCCAGCAAGGTCTCAGGCGACCGGGGCCGCCTGATCTCCCTATTCCCCAACGACCGGCCTCAGGCGCCTTGCGGGCCGCGGATCAGGCGGCCGGGCAGGGCGTCCGTCGCCTCCCCGTTGCGGTAGACGACCTGGCCGGAGACGACGGTCGCGGCATAGCCCTGCGCCCGCTGGACCAGGCGCCGCCCGCCCGCCGGCAGGTCGAACCACACCTCCGGACCGCGCAAGCGCAAGCGGTCGTAGTCGATGACGTTGAGGTCGGCCTTCAGCCCCGGCTTCAGGATGCCCCGGTCACGCAGGCCGATCAGGGCGGCGGTCTCCGCCGTGTGCGCCTTGATCACCCATTCCAGCGGCAGCTTCTCCCCCCGGGTCCGGTCGCGGGTCCAGTGGGTCAGCATGGTGGTGGCGAAGCTGGCATCGCAGATCATGCCGACATGGGCGCCGCCGTCGCCGAGGCCGAGCACCGTCGCCGGGTGGCGCATCATTTCCAGCGCCGTGTCCAGCGAGTGGTAGCTGTAGTTGAGGAACGGGTAGTAGAGGGTGTTGCGGCCGTCGCCCGCGGTCAGGATGTCGTAGGCGAGCTCACGCGCCGCGATCCCGCGCTGTGCGGCAATCGCACCGATCGTGTTCTCCTTCGGCTGTTCGTAGTCGGGCGGGTCGCCGAGCACGAACATCTCGTCATAGCCCTCGACAACGCGCTTCAGGAACGGCGTCAGGCTCTCCGGCTGCTCCTTCAGGATCGCGGCCTTGACCTCCGGCTTCCGCAGCTCCGCGACCCGCTCGGCCAGCGGCAGGTGCTTGACCTTCTCGTAGGTCGGGCAGCCGACCACCGGCGACAGGGTGAGTTCGAGGCCGAGGACGAGGCCGACCGGCCGGCCGCAGACCTGCGCCTTCATCGGCAGCCCGTCATCGGCGGCCTTGGAAATCAGTCCCAGGATGTCGCGCCAACGTTCCGGGTAGCGGTTGTTCTGCAGGAGCGAGAGGGAAAGCGGGCGGCCCGAGGCTTCCACCATGCGGCGGAAGATCATGAACTCGTCCTCCGTCTCCTTGAGGTCGGAGACGACCTGGAGGACACCCCTGCCGGCCTCCTTGAGGCCCATGGCGATGCCGATCAGCTCGTCCGCCTCGGCATCCATGGTCGGCACCGGGTCGCCCTCTGCGGTGCGGTGGTTCAGCGTGCGCGAGGTCGAGAAGCCGATGCCGCCGGCAGCGACCGCATCGCGCGCGAGGGCCGCCATGGCAGCGATATCGTCCGGCGTCGCCGGTTCCCGGTCCGCGCCGCGCTGGCCCATGACATAGACGCGCAAGGCGCCGTGCGGCACCTGGGCGGCGAAGTCGATGTCGTGGGGGATGCGCTCCAGGCTGTCGAGGAATTCCGGGAAGCTCTCCCAGCTCCAGTCCAGCCCCTCGGTCAGGACCGGGCCGGGAATGTCCTCGACCCCCTCCATCAGGCTGATCAAGCGGTCGTGGTCCTCCGGCTTGCAGGGCGCGAAGCCGACCCCGCAATTGCCCATGACGGCGGTCGTGACCCCGTGCCAGCTGGTCGGGGTGAGGCGGCTGTCCCAGGTCGCCTGGCCGTCGAAATGGGTGTGGACGTCGACGAAGCCCGGGGTCACCAGGTGCCCCTTCGCGTCGATCTCCTCCGCGCCCGTGCCGGCGACCGCGCCGACCTCGGCGATCCTGCCGTCCTTGACCGCGACGTCGCCCTCGAAACGGTCGCCGCCCGAGCCGTCGATGACGGTGCCGCCGCGCACCACCAGATCGAAGTCCGCCATGTTCCGTGTCCTCCCCGTGTCGTTGATGATTGATTTGGCCCGGATGATAACGCCTTTGGCGCGCCGCTCAATCCCGGGACGTTCAATGCCGGGACGTTCAATGCCGGGACGTTCAATTCCCCCTGGGCATCGGCGGACATCCGGGCTACCGCTTCGCGCGCATCGCCCCCCAACGTGACGGACCCTTCGGGATGGCACGACGACTGGCCACAGCTCTCTCTCTCGACGACTCAAGCCTGACGCTGGCCCGTCGCCTTTGGCACGGGTGGCTCGGCAAACACCGCCAGCGGCTGGGCCTGGTCATTGCTCTGATGCTGGTGATGTCGCTCACCACCGGTGCCTATCCGCTGGTGATCGACTGGGCCTTCACCCTGTTCGAGGCGGAGGACGCGGCGAGCGTGTTCCTGATCCCGGAGGTGATCCTGTTCATCACCATCTTGAAGGGCGGGAGCCAGTATCTGCAGGCGGTGATCATGCAGTCGGTGGTATTGCGGGTGATCGCCGACCTGCAGCGGGCGATGTTCGCCAAGCTGATCTCCTCCGACTTCGCCGACCTGGCGGGAGAAGCACCGGGCCGGCATGCCGCGCGCTTCACCCATGACATGACGGCGATCCGGGAGGGACTGAACAAGGTCGTCAACGGGGCCGCCGACATCCTGACGGTGGCGGCCCTCCTCGCCTCCATGATCTGGCTCGACTGGGCCCTGTCGCTGGTGGTGCTGGTGGTCTATCCGGCCGCGGCGTTGCCGGTCGTGGCACTTTCCCGGCGCATGCGTGCGATGTCCGGCGGCGTGCAGGCCCATGTCGGCGACATGACCGCCCTGGTGAGCGAGAGCCTGGGCGGGGCGCGGCTGGTCAAGACCTATGGCCTGGAGGGCTATGAGACCGAGCGGGCGGCCCGCTCCTTCGAAACCCATTACGGCTGGATGATGCGGATGACCCGGGGGCGGGCGGCGGTCGACCCGATCCTCGAGGTTCTGGGCGGGGTCGCCGTCGGCGGCGTGCTCGCCTTCGCCGGCTGGCGGGCGATCACCGGGGATGCGACCATCGGCACCTTCACCGGCTTCGTCGGCGCTTTGCTGCTGGCCGCGCGCCCGGTGCGTTCCATCGGCAC
Source organism: uncultured Rhodospirillaceae bacterium (assembly GCA_964397055.1). Taxonomy (GTDB): domain Bacteria; phylum Pseudomonadota; class Alphaproteobacteria; order CAYNIS01; family CAYNIS01; genus CAYNIS01. The sequence continues at coordinate 3,568 of CAYNIS010000195.1, forward strand.
CTTGAACGTCGTCCTGCAGGAGGGGCTGTCGGCCCTGGCGCGCGTGTTCGCGGTCATCGACCAGCCACGCGCCATCGTCGACCGGCCGCATGCCCGGGCGCTGCCGGCCGGCCCGGGGCGGGTCGAGCTGAAGGACGTGCGCTTCCGCTACGGCGACAACGACCCGGCCCTCACCCACTGCTCGATCGTCGCCGAACCGGGCAAGACGACGGCCCTGGTGGGACCCAGCGGCGCCGGCAAGTCGACCGTCCTTTCCCTCATCCCGCGCCTCTACGATGTCGAGGCCGGGGCGGTGCTGGTCGACGGCCAGGACGTCCGCGACGTCACGCTGGAGAGCCTGCGGGCGGTCGAGGCCGTGGTCAGCCAGGACGTCGTGCTGTTCAACAACACGGTTCGGGCCAACATCGCCTTCGGCAAGCTCGACGCCTCCGACGAGGAGGTGGTGAGGGCGGCGACGGCGGCCGGCGCCCACGACTTCGTGCTCGGCCTGCCTCAGGGCTATGCCACCCCGGTGGGGGAGGGCGGCGGGCGCCTGTCGGGCGGCCAGCGCCAGCGCATCGCCCTGGCGCGCGCGCTTCTGCGCAACCCCCGCATCCTGCTGCTGGACGAGGCGACCAACGCCCTCGACGCGGAGAGCGAGGCGCGGGTCCAGATGGCGCTCGACAAGCTGCGCCAGGGGCGCACGACCATCGTCATCGCACACCGCCTGCAGACCGTGCGCAGTGCCGACCGCATCTATGTCATGGAGGGCGGGCGCCCGGTCGAGATGGGCACCCATGCGGAGCTGATCGCGTCCGACGGGCTCTACGCCCGGATGTGCCGGACCCAGGCCTTCCTCGACAGCCCCACCCGCTTCCTGCCCGATCCGGTGGTGGAGGATGTGCCGCTGCCCCACACCAACCCGATCCAGCGCTTCTTCCAGCGGCTGTTCGGCCGGCGCTAACCCGCCTTGCCGCGAAAGACCCGCTCGACCTCCCACGCGTCGGGCTCTTGCGTGTAAAGGGTCCAGAACTCCGGCGCGATATGGGCCGGGTCGAAGGGGGTTCCGGCCTCCACGACGCCGGCGATGATGACGGTGCCGACATGGATGCCGTCGGCCTTCAGCGGCTCGGCCAGCGCATGGGTCATGGCGCGCAAGGCGGCCTTGGCAGTCCCCAGCGAAATGACAGGGGCCGCCCAGCTGGGGTTCAGGGCAAGCCCGCCGCCCGTCATGATGATCGTGCCGCGGCCGGCGGCCTTCATGCCCGGGTGCACCTTCTGCACGGCGACGAGCGCGCTGGACGCACCGAGGGCGAGGTCGGCGTGGAATTCCTCCGGGTCGATCTCGATCGCCGGCTTCTGGTTCCAGCGCGACGCGTTCCAGACCATGAGGTCGGCGGGGCCCATCTCGTCGATGATCTGATCGAACACGCGGGCGGTGTGGCCGAGCTGGGAGAGGTCGGCGGAGAAGGCGCGGTGGCGCTCCGCCCCGCCGGGCAGGTCGGCGATGTACCCCTCCAGCGGCTCCTTGCGGCGGGCGATGAGGGCGAGGCGAAAGCCCTTCTCCGCGAACAGGCGGGCAACGCCGAGTCCCACGCCGGGGCCGGCGGCGGCGATGATGGCAAGCGGTTGGTCGGTCATCTTTGCGGTCCCTTGCGGGTATCGGTCATTCTCGGCGCAGGAGGCCGTCGACAAGAAGGTCACCCCAGCGTTTGGCCTTGAACTCGGCCTGGACACGCGCCGGGTCGTAGCCGGTCCGGACCCAGGTCATGAAATCGACCGGGCTGGCGGCGTTGGCGGCAACATAGCTGTCGTAGAAATGATCGAGGACCCCGGTCTTGCCAGCCCGGATATGGAGGTGGCGCCAGGTGAGCTGCGCCTGCGCCTCCGCCATCGGGCGGCCCTCGATCACATGCTGGAAGAAGACACTCATTAGGCCGACCCGGTCCGCCCCGGACTTGCAGTGCATGACCGCGGGATAGTCTATGGAACGGAACAGCGCCTCCGCCGCGACCAGGGTCTCGACCTTCGGCGCCGCCCGACTGTTCACCGGGAAATCGACCAGCGTGATGCCGGCGGCCGCACAGGCATCGCGCTCCAGGACGTAGGAGCCGCAATCGCGCCGGCCGCGCAGGTTGACGACGGTCCTGACGCCCATGCGCGCGAAGCGCCGGATCATCCAGGGGGCCGGCTGGTTCGACCGCCACATGCGATCGGACAGGCGGGCCAGTGCCGGGTAAAGAAAGCGCAGGATCGCGTGGTCGACGAACAGGCTGTCGATCTGGGCATGCAGCCAGCCCGCAGGGGTCGCCGTCGACTTGGTCAATGGCTTCGGCGCCGGCTCTGGCAGCGCTTGGGGGGCGGGGTCGGTCGCAAGGTCGGGCATCGCCGGGACCATGGCGCCCGGTTCCGCCGCTGGCAAGCGGCTGGCGTCGATGCCGTTTCATTGGCGCGGCCTATGGATTGGGTGAGGAAGCGGCATTGGGGTCTTGCCGCAACCTCTGGCAGCTTCAGGACGTACAGAGGAGAGACGGCGGGGCCACGGCTCCGGCCGCCAACCGACACCGGAAGTCGCGCCCGCCAGAGATGACCCAGTCCGCGCCCCGCCTCTACCGTCGCGCCGCCGTCGTGCTGGCGATCCTGCCGCTGGCCGGCTTTTCCGGCCTGGAAAAGGCCTTCGCCCCGGATTCGGAGCTGATCGACGCGCGCTGGACGGTACACAATGCGACCAGCACCACCGCAGTCGATCATTCGGCCTGGGCCGGCATCCTGTCACGCTATCTCGACGATGGGGCCGACGGCGTCACCCGCTTCGACTACGGCGGCGTGACTGCGGCCGACCGCAGCACACTCGCCGCCTATATCGACCGGCTGGAAGCGGTCGCCGTCTCCGACCTCAACCGCGACGAACAGCTTGCCTACTGGCTCAATCTCTATAACGCCGTCACCATCGACGTGGTGCTCGACCACTATCCGGTGGATACGATCCAGGACATCGACATTTCCCCGGGCCTGTTCGCCTCCGGCCCCTGGGGGCGCGACCTGGTGACGGTGGAAGGGCAAGCCCTCAGCCTCAACGACGTCGAACATGGCATCATCCGCCCGGTCTGGAACGACCCGCGCATCCATTATGGCGTCAACTGTGCGTCCATCGGGTGCCCGGACCTGCTCGCCCGGCCGTTCACCGGCGCGAACCTTGACGAGCTGCTGGACGCCGGTGCGCGCGGCTACGTCAACGATCCGCGCGGCGTCAGCTTCGAGCCCGACGGCGACGTCATCGCCTC
>CAYNIS010000196.1:0-6811 GCA_964397055.1 uncultured Rhodospirillaceae bacterium
AGCGGCGAGGCCGTTTGGGCGGAAGCCGCCGGGCTGGTCTTCGTCAACGCCTCCGGCGGCGAGGACCCGACCATCCCGGCCCAGGCGAACCACGCGCTCGCCGATCTCGACACGGCGCTCGCCGCGGCCGGAACTGGCGGCAAGCACATCGTCCGCTTCACCACCTTCTACCAGGATTTCTACCGGCTGCTCGACGCCTGGCCCGCGAACAAGGCCTGGACCAAGGGCGACGCCCTGCCCGCCTCCGCCGCGATCGGCGCCTCCCTGCCCAACAAGCAACTGATCGATCTGCGCGCGGTCGCCGCCATGCCCGACGTCACCCCCGTTTCGCGGCGCCCGTCCAAGGTGGTCGAGGGCGTTGCGACCTTCGTGCGCACCGGCGACTGGCTGCATGTGGTCCTGGTCGCCGGCGACGGGTCGGAGGCGATCGCCGACCAGGCGACGAACGTCCTGGACCGGCTGGACGGCATCCTGGCCGAACACGGGGTCGACAAGACGCGCCTTGTCCAGCTCATGGTCTATCTTCAGGATCTGGAGCAGTGGCCGGTCTGGCACGCGGTCTATTCCGGCTGGATGCCGCCGGGGCACGAGCCCAACCGGGCGACCGTCGGTGTCGCCCTGGCCAACGCCATCATGATCGAGATCGAGGTCCTGGTCTGGCTCGGGGAGGGGTGATGAAGACGATCACGCTGACGGATGAGCAGGAACGCAAACTCGATCGGCTTCTGGCCGAGGGCGGCTATGAGAGTGTCGAGGCCGTCATCGACGAGGCGCTCGACCAGCTCGACACGGAGCCCCTGACGGAGGCTGAAATCGCCGCGGCGGAGCGCCGGATCGACGCCTATTTCGAGGAGGCGGACCGTGCCATCGCGACCGGGGACTTCGTCCCTTTCACGGACACGTTGCTCGACGAACTTGATGCTGCCGAGCAGGAGGAGCACGAAAAGCAGCGCCGCCGATGACGGCGGTCATTCTGACGCGGCTGGCAGCGCGGGATATTCAGCACATCCTGCGGATCAGCGAGCGAGACTTCGGACTCGATCGACGGAACGCCTACAAACGACTGATCGACAGAGCCATCCGCGATATCGGCGATGACCCTCTCCGTCAGGGCGTACGGCTACTGACCAGAGGACGCCGGGAGTTGTTCCAGTATCACTTGAAGTGGAATTCGATACGAACTCACGGTCTCAAGGTCCGAAGTCCCAGGCACTCCCTGGTCTTCAGGCAGCACCCCGACGATGTCATCCTCATCGTCGGGATAGCCCATGAGCGAGAGTTGCTAGACAAGTTCTTCCGCCGTTGATGCGTTCGGCTATTCGACCGGCAAAGGCACCAGGGTCGGTTCGTTGAAGGTCGCGACCAGCCGGATTTGCCGGGTGCCGAGGATCGGCGGGGATCGGTGGACGACGCCGTCGGTCTCCCCGTCCGGCCCGCCGCGGAAGAGAACCACCGCCCCAGGCTCCACCCGGTCGAGCGGGCCGTCGTAGTCGCTCTGCCGGTCAAGGGCGTCGGCGGCGTGGGACGCCGGCACCATTTCCGTTGCCGGCCCGAGGTAGGTGGTGATCAGGCGGTTCCGCACCTTGTCGACGTGGAACCGCCGGCAGGCGTCGTCGTTGACGGCGGCGAGGCGAAGATCAATCAGCTCGTTGTCGGTGATCTTGGCGAACAGGCGGCCGAGCGCCTCAAGATCGGCGACCAGCGCATTCGCGTCGGTGATGTGGCCGGCCAGCACGGCGCCAAGGCGGTCGGGGGTCGTGCGGACATGGGCCGTCGGCAACTCCTCGAACCGGCGCCCGGCAAGCCAGTCTGAAACAGCGGGCGGCACCGGCCGGCGCCAGATGGCGAGGCCGACGCTGTCGTCCAGTGCTGCCGACAGGACAGAGGCATCGTCACCGACGATGACACGATCCGCCCGAGTTCCTAAGCCAACTGCACGCACTGCCATCTGCGCCCACTCCCTTGCCTGACCACCGTTGACGTGGGGGCGATCGACCGCGCCACCGATTGACCGGCACGATCCCGCGTACCACCTGCCGCTCAGGCGTCCGGGCGGCGCCCCCATTCCGGGAACGGGTCCGGGAGGTCGGCAAAAGCCTTGGGATCAAAGGTCAGCGCGTCTTCATCGCCCACCAGGCAGGCGTTGAGGATCGACGTGATCATCTCCCGATCCAGGCCGGTGCCGATGAACACGATCTCGTTGCGTCGGCCGGCATAGACCGGATCCCAGGCCTCGCGAATGTGCGCCCGCCACTCTTCGCTGTCCGGCCAGCGCTCGCACGGCACGCTCGCCCACCAGAACCCCATCGCCTGATTGCGCACGAGGGACCCGGCAACCGACAATTCGCCCACCCAGTCGGGCCGGGTTGCCAGCCAGAAATGGCCCTTGGCCCGGATCAGGCCGGGGATGGTCGAGCGCAGGAAGCGATGGAAGAGGGCCGGATGGAACGGCCGGCGCGCGCGATAGACGAAGCTTTCGACGCCATACTCCTCCGTTTCCGGCACGTGATCGGCGAAGCCGTACAGCTCCTTGTACCAGAGCGGGTGCTCCTCGGCCTTTTCATGGTCGAAGAGGCCGGTATCGAGCACCCGGTCGAGCGGCACCGAGGAGAACGAGGTTTCGATGAGGTCGGCATCGGGGTTGAGGGAACGAATGATCTTGCGCGCGGCATCGAGCTTGTCGGGCGTGGTTGCCTCAACCTTGTTCAGCACGATGACGTCGGCGAACTCGATCTGATCGACCAGGAGATCGACGAGGGTCCGCTGGTCGTCATCGCCCAGCGACTCCCCACGGTCCTTCAGGAAGTCGGTCGAGCCATAGTCGGCGAGCAGGTTCACCGCATCGACCACCGTGACCATGGTGTCGAGTTCGGCGACATCGCCCAGCGAATTGCCGTCCTCGTCCCGGAACTCGAACGTCGCGGCAACCGGCAGCGGTTCGGAAATCCCGGTCGATTCGATGAGGAGGTAGTCGAACCTGCCGGCCTCGGCGAGGCGGCGCACCTCGATCAGAAGATCCTCGCGCAGCGTGCAGCAGATGCAGCCGTTGGTCATCTCCACCAGGGATGCGTCGGTGCGGCTGAAGTCGCCCTGCCCCTGGCGGATCAACTCCGCGTCGATGTTGATCTCGCTCATGTCATTGACGATGACCGCGACCCGCTTGCCCTCCTGGTTGGCAAGCACGTGGTTCATCAGCGTGGTCTTGCCGGCGCCGAGAAAGCCCGACAGAACGGTAACGGGCAGTTTGTTCATCTTCACCATCCTTCAACCGGTCGGCCTCGGGGCGACAAGGCCAAGGCCGGTTCAGCGCACCCCGCAATGGGTAACCGTACAACATACGCTCGACAGACGCACAGGTAGCGCATAGCGTTCGCGGGACGCAATCGCTTTGCCCCGCACAGGCCCGGAGCCGCTGCCGCCATGGTGCCCGAAACCCAGCGCCCGCTCGCCCCCAATCACCGGCTCGTCTTCGACGCGCTCAAGTCCGCGGGACGGCCGGTCACCGCGTACGAGCTCATCGACCGGGTCCGCGACGCCGGCATCAAGGCGCCGCCGACCGTCTACCGTGCGCTCACCCGCCTGATCGAAGAGGGCCTGGCACACCGGCTGGAAACCCTAAACGCTTTCGTCGCGTGCTGCCATGGGACCCACCATCAGGGGGCGGTGGTGTTCGCCATCTGCGACGATTGCGGGGCGGCCGCGGAATTCGCCGACGAGATCGTGAGCGCACGGTTGCAAGAGCGTGCAAATGATACGGGCTTCGAGATCACCCGCGCGGTGGTCGAACTGGCCGGCCGCTGCCAAGCCTGCCGAGAGAGGGGGGAAAACCGATGACTCGCCCGAAACAAACCCCGGTCACCGTGCTGACCGGTTTCCTCGGCAGTGGCAAGTCGACCCTCCTGACCCGGATCCTGCGCGATCCGCGCTTTTCCGACAGCGCGGTCGTCGTCAACGAATTCGGGGAGATCGGGCTCGACGGTTTCCTGGTGGAAGCCGCCCCGGAACAACTGGTCGAGATGACCTCCGGCTGTCTTTGCTGCACCATCCGCGGCGACATCCGGCAGACCCTGATCAGCCTGGATCGCCGCCGCAACGAGGGCACCGCGCCGGACTTCCAGCGCCTCATCGTGGAAACCACCGGTCTCGCCGACCCGGCGCCGGTTCTCCACACCCTGACCGCCGACCGCGCGCTCGCGCGTCGCTACCGCCTTGCCGGCGTGGTCACGGTGGTCGACGCGATCCATGGCAAGGCCACCCTCGACCGCCACCAGGAAGCGGTGAAGCAGGTGGTGGTCGCCGACCGGGTCGTGGTGTCCAAGGGCGACCTCGCGACGAGCGCGGAGGCGCGCGGGGAGTTCGATCGGCTGATCGCCGATCTCGGCCGGCTCAACCCCACGGCCACGGTGATCGACCGCCATGACCGGGGCTTCGACCTTCGGCGCCTGTTCGACATGGACCTCTATGATCTGGCGAAGAAGCCGGCCGAGGTCGGTGCCTGGCTGAACGAGGAGGCCGTCGCCGCGGTAGAGGCCGCAGCACACGGCCATGACCATCACCACCATCATGGCCACGGCCAGGATGATCATCACCACCCTCACGAGCATCATCACGATGTGAACCGGCATGGGGCGGACATCGAGGCCTTTGTCCTGACCTTCGACAAGCCGCTCCTTTTCTCCCAGTTCAAGCTCGTCCTCGAACTCCTGGTTGCCTATCAGGGCGACAAGCTGCTGCGTGTGAAGGGCCTCTTGAATCTGGTCGAGGAGCCGGACAAGCCCCTGGTCATGCACGCCGTCCAGCACATCCTGCACGATCCGGTCTGGCTGGAACGCTGGCCCGACGACGACGACCGCCGCAGCCGGATGGTGTTCATCACCAAGGGCATCAAGCGCGAGACCATCGTCGACTACTTCAAGAGCTGGACGAAGGCCGCCTGAGGGCGCCGCCGGCTGCCTCTTCCAGACGCGCCAGATCCTCCGGCGCGCTCAACGCCGCGCGTGCGCGGGCCATGGCGTGTTCCGACAATCGCGTCGCCGCCGCGGCCAGTGCCGGCGAGCCGCCCACACGGATGGTGCCAAGGCCGCGATGCAACGCCTCTTGCACCTCGACCATGCCGGCCCAGTGGCGGACGATCGGGGCGAAGGCGTCCTCAAGCAGCCGGTCGCAATCGATCGGGGTCACCGACAGGCCACCGGATCGCGCCGTATCGACACCCTGGACAGCTTCTTCCGCGCAACCGGCAAGGCGGCAGAATGCCCGCGTCTGGCTGATGATCACGCCGATCACCGATCCCGGGTCATTGACCGCCGGCGACAACGACCGCGAGGCGACCTCCGACAGCACGACAAGGCCGTACCCGACATCCGCCTCGAACGTCCTGACCGGGCCGATCACGAATGCCGCGCGGATGCGCTCCAGGGTTCCGGCGGCGGGCGCGGGGTCGACGATCGCGAGCGCCAGGCCGGGGTCCAGGTAACAGCCCGGCCGCCGGGCGACATGGATCGCACAGCCCTCGGCCTCGGCGATCGCGGCCAGCCGATCGGTATCGACAAGCTGGACGAAACCGACCTCCGTCGCGGTGATCGCCTGACCGCGGACCGCCGCCGTATCGCGCAGCACGCCGCCCAGGGTGGGTGACGCCGCCAGGCGGTCGATCGCCAGCAGGGTCGCCTGCTCCAGCCGCGTCACCGACTCGTCGACGCCGCCGATCTCCGACAAGCGCTGGATCCACTTGATGAGGGCCACGACGACGGCCGCGATGATGCCCATGGTCAGGACGAACAGCAGCGGCCTGTTCGGCCTGACCGAACAGGCCGCTGGTCACCCCGATCAGGCCGATCAGGCTGAACAGGAAAGTGCCGACGAAAATCGAGATCGCTGTCTGCGCGGTGCGATCCTCGGCGAGCAGTACGCGTGCGCGCGGCGTTGCCCCCTCGATGCGGCTTCGAGGCTGGTGACCATGGTGGTGAGGGAGAAAATCGCGACCGCGAGCATGCTCGATGCGAGGATGCGCAACACCTCTTCGACCACGCCGAGGCCGGGGACTTCCACCAGCACCCTGGGCACAAGCGGTTCCAGCACGCTCGCGACACCGACCACAGAGACGGCGAGCACGCAGAAAACAGTCGGCAGGAACCAGAGGGCGCGGCTGACGCGCAGCAGGTGAAATCGAACTGTGCCGGTCATTGCCAAGGCCCTGAACTGTCGGCCGCACCGGGTGCCGACCCATGACGATGAACGTCAGCCGGGCGCATTGGTTCGTCCGGACGTCGGCCCCCGTGCCGTCCAGGACCCGTCGGCGACGGTCATCTTGATGACGGGGTCACGCGGTACCGGTTCCGGCCGACCGGCGCAGGGCGGAAAGGGTCTCGGTCGCCTCCGCGTGCCAGGGGTCACCGCCCGACATCACCAGCGCCTTGTCGACCTCCGCCAGGACCGGCTCCGCGGCCTCGCGGCCCAGATGGTCGAGGACGAAACGGGCATGATCGATCAGGGCACGGGCGAAGGCGCCCCGCACCGCGGTTTCCCGCGCGTGGGTCTTGCGTGCCATCTCCCCCAGTTGGGAGAGGGCGACACGGGCACCGTTCTGGCGTTCCGCGATCGGGCGATCGTCGGCCGTCTCGTAAAGGGCCGCCATGTCCGCCAGCGCACCGGCGAAGCCTGCCCGCAACCTGGCATCCCGCGGCGTGCGGGCGATGAGGCGCGCCAGAAGCTCGAGCCGGCGATGCCCGGCCTCAACCCGGGCCGACCCGGCAAGGTCTCCCGCCTGCCTCAAGAGATAGATGCCGTTGCCGAGGGCTGCACCGAACCG
>CAYNIS010000197.1:0-6735 GCA_964397055.1 uncultured Rhodospirillaceae bacterium
GGTCGAGAGGACGAAGAACCGCTTCTCAACCGCGGCGACCGCGTGCTGGGCGTAGTCATCCATCGACTTCTCCATCACGGCGGTCAGCGCCTCGGGGCGGGTCGCCAGCGGCTTGTGCTTCGCGTACGACTGCAGCCCCGCGAGCAGCACCGCCGACACCGGGCCGGGCGTCGCGGCGCAGAGCTGCGCCGCCTCGTTCACCCGGCCCCGCTCGAACAGGTCGATCAGGCGCCCCGGGGTCGCGATCAGCACGTCAACGCCGCGGCCGAGCTTGCGCGACTGGTCGCTCATCGACTCCCCGCCGACCAGGAGCGCCGTCGTCAGCCGGTGATAGCGGCCGTAGGTCTCGAAATTGTGGTCGGCCTGGGCCGCAAGCTCGCGCGTCGGCGCCAGGATCAGGGAGCGTGGCATGCGCGCGCGCGCCCGGCCCTTGGCCAGGATGTCGATCATCGGCAGCGTAAAGGACGCGGTCTTGCCGGTCCCGGTCTGGGCACAGCCGAGCACGTCCCGCCCGCCCAGAACCGGCGGGATCGCCTTGGCCTGGATGGGCGTCGGCTCCCGATAGCCGGCCTCGTGCACCGCGCGCAGCGTTTCCTGGGACAGGCCCAGTTCTTCGAAACTCATGAAGTCCTTGGCTTTCCAAGCCTAAATGCGGGCGGGCCATGAGGCCGCCCGTCCTGACGCAAAGATGGCGATCGGCGCGCAAATGTCAAACGGCGCGGCATGCCCCGTGGCCCGGGCGCGTGTCCCGTCGTCACCACGACCACCGCCGCTTCGGCCGGGCATCCCGTTCGGTCAGTTCCTGCGGCACGATCAGCAGATCGGGGCCGAGGGTGCTGTCGGCATAGCGTTCGCCGCTGGCCCGCTCGACGTTGAAGCGATCGGCACCCGGCAGCAGGAGATCGGAGGTCATCTGCGCCAGCTTCGGGCCGAAATCCCTGTAGCTGAAGGTGTCCGCCGGGATCCGCTCATGGACGTTGGCAAGCGGTAGATCGGCCCGGCACAGCACCATGGAGACCAGGACCAGCGGGCGCGACAGCCGCCGGATCTCCGGCTCCTCCCCGCGGCACACGGCCTCCGGCGACAACAGCGGCACGGGATTGAAGCTGACGACGACCTGATAGGGCGCCCGGCTGGTGTGATCGGGCTGGGGTGTGAACCGCGTCGGCGGGTTCAACTGCCAGCCGGCCATCGCCTCTCCGACGAGATCGGCGAAGGTGCCGCGGTCGCCGACGAACGGCAGGCCGTAGACCACCAGCTTGGTGTCGCGATAACCCGAGGCTTGGACATACTCGGCCGGCCCGTAGGACGGGTTCTGATTCCGCGCGGCGCTGACCACATAAGTCGGCTGCGTGCACGCGCCGAGTGCCGCTGCCAGCACCGATAGAAGGGCGAGCGGCCGAACGCTGGACCCCCAGACCATGCCATGTCCCCCCTGGCATCGTTTCCGATCCGGACCGGCGGCAACCCTTAAGCGACCGCGGCAGTCCTGACGAGGCCCCGCCGGCACCGACGACGGCGCCGGACAGGTTCCGCGACAGTAACCATAAGGGTGGTGAGCAGGGGATTAACGCAAGCGTCGAGGGGCTGTTTCGCTCGGCCGCCTCAGGGTCGGAACAGGTCCCCGCCGTCGGTGTCGGACACCGGCGGGTAGAGCTGGCCGGCAGCCGCCTTCAGGATCGCCTCGAACCCGGCGCGCTCGCCAGCGCTGACATCGGCCGTGAAGGTCACCGCCCGAAGCTCCCGCCTGCCGCGGCAGAACGCGGCCTGCACCCTCTGTCGGCCGCCGCTGGCCGCGGCCGTTTCCGGGAACTCGCCACGGCAGAGGCTGCTGGCACTCACCCGCCGGGCCGGGTTGAAGGCGATGACGGTCTTCATCTGGCGCGCAAACTCCGGCGACCAGGGCTGTGCCGCGAACGGCACCGGCCCGGTCGGTTGGTGCGTCTCCAGAAGCCGTGCGGTCTCCGCCGGCAGGCTCGCCGGATCGATGCCGGGGAAGCTGCCGGACACGAAGACCGGCATGCTGCCGCCATTGTAGCGGGCGGCGATCGCGGTATCGCCGACCACATAACCGCGGTTCTCGGTGAAGTCGAAGGCGGTGATGGCGGGTCCGCCGGCGCATGCAGCGGCGAACGCTGCGGCGGCGAGGCCGAGAAGCGGGCGGATGAAACGGCGACGGATCGCCATACCGGTGTCTCCCGTTCATTTCGATGGGCGGGGCTGATGCTCCGCCGGTGTCGGTCTTGCGACGTGTCGTTGGGCGACGAAGCGCCCGTCACACCGACGTGCGTACGAATCGCGCGCCCGGCAATGGCCGCGCCGCCTATGGAAGCGATGCGACGGCGACCGGGAACCCGGCTGTCGGTCCCCGCGTTCCGGTACGCCGATCGGGCATCATTGGTTGCCGGCCATGATCGAGTGACGGCCGAGCGCGACGATTTGTCGGGCATTGATGCCGGGAGACGCCCATGATGACCGAGACTGCCGAAACGAAGAGCGTGCCTCTGCTTGAGGAAGCGAAGCTGCAGGCGCGTGTTCTGGTGCCGGTGATCCGCGCTCTCAGGCAGCAGCTCGGCCAGGCGGCGGCCGACAAGCTGATCGAAGGCGCCTTGCGCGAATGGTCGCGTGACCTCTACCGGCGCATCGCCGAGGAACGCGGAGCCGAGGGCAAGGCAGCCTATGAGGCGGCGTTCGCAACCCTCCGGCCGCGGATCGGGGACGCGATCGAGCGCGAACTGATCCGCGACGACGCCGAGGAGCGCGTCTACAACGTCACCCGCTGTGCCTATGCCGACTTCTTCCGCGACCTGGGCGAACCGGAGCTTGGGCGGTTCCTGATGTGCGATGTCGACCACGACATCGCCGATGCGACCGACGGCGCGGTCGAACTGGTGCGCACCCAGACGATCATGTCGGGCGCTGCCTATTGCGATTTCCGCTGGCGCTTCCGCAACGCCGGCTGACTGTCTATTTCCGCCCGCGCCGGCCGCGCCCCCTGCCGGACTTCGCCGCCCCGCCGCGCGGTGCCGATGCCGGCTTCTCCCGCCCGACGCCGACTCCGATCTTGACCTCGACCCCGGTGTTGCCGCTGGCGATTTCGAGTTCCGCCGCCTCCAGCCGCTTAATCTCGTCGCGCAGGCGCGCGGCCTCCTCGAACTCGAGATCGGCGGCGGCTTCGCGCATCCGCTTCTCGAGATCGCCGATATGGGTCTTGAGGTCCTTGCCGATCAGGTGCTGTCCGTCGGCGGTCTTCACCGTCACCCGGTCGCCGCGCTCAAAGACGCTTTCCAGGATGTCGCCGATCTCCTTGCGCACGCTTTCCGGCGTGATCCCGTGTTCGGCGTTGTAGGCGTGCTGCTTGGCGCGCCGTCGCTCGGTCTCGTCGATCGCGGCCTTCAGGCTGTCGGTGATGGTGTCGGCATAGAGGATTGCCCGACCGTCGATGTTGCGGGCCGCGCGTCCAATGGTCTGGATCAGCGCCCGGCGGGAGCGCAGGTACCCCTCCTTGTCGGCATCCAGGATCGCGACCAGCGCGCATTCCGGGATGTCGAGCCCCTCGCGCAGGAGGTTGATGCCGACCAGGACGTCGAACACGCCGAGGCGCAGGTCGCGGATGATCTCGATCCGCTCCAGCGTGTCGACGTCGGAATGGACGTAGCGGACCTTCAGGCCGCTTTCGTGCAGGTACTCGGTCAGCGCCTCCGCCATCTTCTTGGTGAGGACGGTGACCAGCACCCGGCGCCCCTGTGCCGCCGCATCCCGGCATTCCGCCATCAGGTCGTCGACCTGGTTCTCGGTCGGCCGGATGATCACCGGCGGGTCGGTGAGGCCGGTCGGCCGCACCACCTGTTCGGCGAAGACGCCGCCGGTCTGTTCCATCTCCCAGTCGCCGGGGGTGGCGGACACGAAGACCGTCTGCGGGCGCATCTTCTCCCATTCCTCGAACTTCAAGGGACGGTTGTCGATGCAGGCGGGCAGGCGGAAGCCGTATTCGGCCAGGGTCGACTTGCGCATGAAGTCGCCCTTGTACATGCCGCCCAGTTGCGGAACGGTCACATGGCTCTCGTCGACGAACAGGATCGCGTCGTCCGGCAGATACTCGAACAAGGTCGGCGGCGGGTCGCCCGGGGCGCGGCCGGTCAGGTAGCGGGAATAGTTCTCGATGCCCGGGCAGGACCCGGTCGCCTCGATCATCTCCATGTCGAACTGGGTGCGCTGTTCCAGGCGCTGGGCCTCCAGCAGGCGGCCACCGGCGTAGAATTCGTCGAGGCGGACCTTCAGGTCCTCCTTCATCTGCTTGACCGCCTGGGCGAGTGTTGGCTTCGGCGTCACGTAGTGGCTGTTGGCGTAGATGCGGATGCGGCCGAGGTCCGCCGTCTTCTCCCCGGTCAGGGGGTCGACCTCATGGATCGCCTCGATCTCGTCGCCGAACATCGACAGGCGCCAGGCGCGGTCGTCCAGGTGGGCCGGAAAGACCTCGACGATGTCGCCCTTGGCGCGGAAGGCGCCGCGCGCGAAGCCCAAGTCGTTGCGCTTGTACTGGAGATCGACGAGCCGCTTCAGGAAGTCGTTGCGGTTGATCGTGTCGCCGACCGAAACATCGGTAATCATGGTCGAATAGGCCTCGACCGAACCGATGCCGTAGATGCAGGAGACGGAAGCGACGATCACGACATCCCGGCGTTCCAGAAGGGCGCGGGTGGCGGCGTGGCGCATGCGGTCGATCTGCTCGTTGATCGAAGATTCCTTCTCGATATAGGTGTCCGAGCGCGGGACGTAGGCCTCCGGCTGGTAGTAGTCGTAGTAGGAAACGAAGTATTCGACCGCATTCTCGGGGAAGAAACTCTTCATCTCCCCGTAAAGCTGGGCGGCAAGCGTTTTGTTCGGCGCCAGGATCAGGGCCGGGCGCCCCATTTCCTGGATGACATGTGCCATGGTGAAGGTCTTGCCCGACCCGGTGACGCCCAACAGCACTTGATCGCGCTCGTTCTGGCGCACCCCGGCGATCAGTTCGCGGATCGCGGTCGGCTGGTCGCCCGCCGGATTGAAGTCGGAGGCGAGGGTGAAGCGCTGGTTTTCGATCGGGACCAGCGATTCGCCGGCCAGGGGGGCGAGGATCTGGCTCAGGACAGGGGCGGCAGGCATCGCGGGGCCTCGAACGAACGGCAAGGGAAGGCGCTTGGCCTCCAGGTTAGCGTGCCGTCGCCACCCGGCAAGGTCAGCGCTGTCAGAGCAGCGACCGGCCGAGCAACAGCAGGAGCGGCATGGTGATCGCCGCGAGAACGGTCTGGCCGGTGATGATCTGTGCCATCAGGCGATGGTCCCCGCCCATCTCTCGCGCCAGCACATAGGCGCTGGCGGAGGTCGGCACGCTGGCGAGCAGGAGGGCGACGTCCAGGGTCAGGCCGCCGACGCCGAAGACCAGCGCGAACATGAGGGTCAGGAGGGGAAAGAGGAGCAGCTTGATCGCGGAAGAGAGCAGCATGGCCGGCCCGAGGCCGGGTGCCGTCAGGGCCCGCCAGCCGCCGGTCAGGCGCCCGCTCTCGATCCCGGACCCGACCGCGAGCAGGCCCAGCGGCAGGGACGCGCGACCCAGAATGTCGATCACCCCCGACCACACCGGCACATGGGTGATGCCGATCGCGTTCAGGCTGCCGCCGGCAATGACCGCGATGAACAGCGGGTTGCGGAAAACGCCGGACACCACGCGCCAGACGCTGGGCTTCTCCTCGCCCGCGTAGATGACGAGGGCTGCAACGCTTATCACGTTGACCAGCGGCACCACCGCCCCGATGCCGATGGCGAGCAGGGTGAGGCCCGGCTCTCCGTCTAGGGCGGCAACCGCGGCGAGGGCGACATAGGTGTTGATGCGGATCGCCCCCTGCAGGGCGGAGGTGAACGCCGGCCCGGACCCGGCCAGGTGCCGGCCCGCGAACATCGCCGCCGCACAGCCGAGCACCGCCAGGAAAAGGGCACTGCCGACCGGCAGGACCTCCAGCGCGCCCAAGGCCTCCGCGACCATCATCCGGTGCAACAGCAGGCAGGGGAAGAACAGGTGATAGGTCAGCCGCTCGACCGGACCCCAGAAGTCGTCGGGGACCAGCCGGCCGCGCTTCAGCCAATGGCCGAACAGTATCAGGAAGAAGACCGGGGCAAGCGCCTCGATGATGACGAGCATGGGGCCTGGGGGCCTCGGACCTTGAAGGGGACGGGACCGGGCCGTCTAGCGCGCTTTGCCGGCGGGGGGAACCGTCAACCGCTGCCCATTAGAAGCGGCGGTGCAGGCGAATGAGGCCCAGTGTCTCGTCGCGGCCATCGTCGCTGTGGCCGGGGCTAAGGCGCTGCAGCACTCCGGCCGATGCGGTGACGTCGTCGCTGATCTGCGCGCGGTAAAAGCCCTGGACGTCGAGCGTGCGCGCCGACGGTTCGATCTCCGAGCGGCTTTCCTGATAGCCGATGCGCCCCGTCTCGTCGCGCCCGACCGGCAGCTTCAGGCGCACCGACCCGCTTTCGGCGCGCAACGGCTGACTGACTGCGACACCCCAGCCGTCGCCCTCGCGGAACAGGTCATGTCCGGCAAGCCCGACGCCGAAGCCGGTGGTCGTCACCCGGTCCATGCCCTGGATCAGCCCGCCGCCGACCTCGGCCTCGCTGACGCCGACGTCGATCCGGGCGTAAAGGGCAAGATTGCCGGGCAGGTCGATCTCCCCGCTCAGGCCGGCGAACGCCGTGCGC
>CAYNIS010000198.1:0-6701 GCA_964397055.1 uncultured Rhodospirillaceae bacterium
TCGGCCTCGATCCCGAAAGCCGGCACCGCTATCCGCACGAGTTCTCCGGCGGCCAGCGCCAGCGCATCGCGATCGCCCGCGCCATGGTTCTCAACCCGAAATTCGTCGTGCTGGACGAGCCGACCTCGGCCCTCGACATGTCGGTGCAGGCGCAGATCGTCGATCTCCTGCGCGATCTCCAAGCCAAGCACGACTTAGCATACCTCTTCATCAGCCATGACCTGAAGGTCGTCCGGGCGCTGGCGAACGAGGTGATCGTGATGAAGGACGGCAAGGTGGTGGAGGCCGGTCCGACCGAGCAGATCTTCGACAGCCCGCGCGAGGACTATACCAAGGCGCTGATCGCCGCCGCGCTCAACCTGGAGACCATCCACGCCGACGCCGTGGCGGTCTGACCACGGGCCTCAGACGTCGAAACCGGGCTCGTTGCGGGCGAATCCGTCGAACAGGTCGAGCATGCGCTGGCGCCACGCCTCGATCGGGTCGTCGGCCGCGACCAGCGGCGCGTCCAGCACCGTTCGGGCCCACATGAAACCCCCGAACACACAGTAGTCGGCCCAGGCCGGCGCCTCCCCCGACAGCCAGGGCTGCTTGCCGAGGGTCTGGCGCACCGGCTCCAGCGTGGTCCGGTGCGCCGCGATCTCGCTCTCCAGAAGCGGGCGCATCTGGTCGATCGTGAGCCCGGAGATCTCCAGCCGGTTCTGCCAGAAATAGGGCTGGTCGGCGGCCGGCGTCAGGTCGTAGGTGCCCGGCCAGCAGGCGAACCGGAGGGAGCGCAGGAGCACCATGTCCGCGAAGCGGTTGAGCAGCAGCGCCTGACCGCGGGCGATGCCGCCGCCGAACAATGCCGGCGCGTCCGGGTAGGCGTCCTCCAGGTACTCGGCGATGGCGAAGCTGTCCGGGACGACGCGTTCGGCATCGACCAGTACCGGCACCCGGTCCTGGCCCGAAAACGCGATCCGCGGCTTTTCGCCATAGCCGATGCCGACGCGCTGGACCGGAAGGCCCTTGTGCTTCAGGCACATCAACGCCCGCCAGACGAACGGGCTGGGGGCGCGATCCTGGGCGATCCTGAGTTCGTAGAGTTGGCGCGACATGCCCCGTATTCAGTCCCGGATCCAGGCGCGGATGTTTTCGAAATGGGTGACGGCTTCCTGGTTGAGCGGGAAGTGCAGGTCGCTCGCCCGGCCGAACCACTTGTCGTAGATGTCGTAGTAGCCGCCTGAGTATTCCTCCACCCCGTCGAGCAGGTTCAGCATCACGCCGTTGACGAAGTCGCGCCAGTCGCTGTCGTTCTCCTGGACGATGCAGCCCAGCGGCTCCTGGTTGAGGGTGCCGATACGCGGCAGCATGGTCAGCGCCCCGCGCATTTCCGACTTGTTCATCAGCCCGCGCAGCACCGTTTCCACATTTGACAGGCCGTCGAGCTCGCCGCGCTCCAGCATCTGCATGCCGACATCCATGTCCGGCAGCCCGAAGATCGTGGCGCTCGGGAGCAGGCGGGAGATCTCCTGTTCCGTCGTCGAGTTCTGGATCACGCCGATGCGCTTGTCCTCCAGGTGTTGGAGGCCGAGATTGGCGAACTCGCGCGGGGTCAGGATGCGATTGCCGCTGTAGAAAAAGGTCATCGTGAAATCGACCTCCTGCTCGCGGCTCCAGGTGATGGAGGTGATGCCGCAGACGATGTCGACATCGCCGTTGCGGACCATCTGGATGCGGCTCTGCCCGGTCACCGGCACGATCCTGAGGGCGATTTCCCGATCCTCGATCCGGCGGTCGAGTTCCGCATGGATGGCGCGCAGGAGATCGACCGAGAAGCCCTGGAACTCGCCCGTTTCCGCATCGCGGAAGGCGAAGGGCGGGGCGAATTCGCGGGTGCCGGCGATCAGCACGCCGCGCTCGCGGATGCGTTCGAGGGCGGGTTCGTTGGCGCGCGCCCCATCCGGTGCCCCGACGAGGCTGTATGCGGCGGCCAGGGCCGCCAATGCCAGGCGGTTGAGGCGCGCGATGGACGTCTCGTTCATGGTTCGATGTCCTTCAGCCTTTTCTCGGGGAACCTTGGGTCGGAAGCCTTGAGAGACGAAAGCGGGGGTAGGGACCGCTCAATCCTCGGTCTCTTCCTCCACCTTCTTCATCATGGTGAGCGTGTTGCGGCCGTCGACGCGGGCGTATTCGACCGCGTTCATCATCGTCTTCACGAAATGCACGCCGAGCCCGCCGATCCGCCGCGCGTCGACGTCGGCGTCGAGGTCGGGGGCGGCCGCTTCGGCGAGCGGGTTGAAGGCCCGCGCGTCGTCGATCAGTTCGGTCATCAGGACGTCGGCGTCGAGGGTCAGGCGCACGACGATCTCGTGTGCGTCGTCGTCCTCGTAGCCGTAGGACACGATGTTGGTGATCAGCTCGTCCAGAGCCAACGTCACCTGGTAGACCACCCCGGCCGGCAGCGTGTTGCGTTCCGCAAAGGCCTCGATCTCGCCTGACAGGCGGTGGATTTCCGGCAGCTGGTTGGCCAGCCGGATTTCCTTCAATTCCTTGATCTGCCCCTCGAGCGGCAGCTTCGTGCCGATCAGGGTGTGGGCGTCGAAGCCGGGCGGCAGCTCCTCACCCCGGGCGGCTTCCTGCCATTCCGGCAGCGGTCCGCGCGGCATCTCGACGGAGATGGTGATGTCCTCGTCGTCATCCCCGTCGTCGTCCGCTTCGGCTGCCCGTGCCGCGGCCTGTGCGGCGGCGATCGCCTGTTCCAGGGTCATCGCACCGCCCGGCGCGGCTGACCCGGGCGCGGGCGCCTCTGCGGCAGGGGGGGGCGGCTGCGCTGTCGGCGAGGCGGCCGGTTCCGGCAATGTCGGGTCCGGAAGGGTCGGCTGGGGAAGGGTCGGCTGGGGCAGGGTCGGCTGGGGCAGCGTCGCCGCAGGGAGCGCTTCCTGCGGGGTCGGCAGCGTCATCGGTTCGGGCGCCGGCAGCGCATCCTGTTCCGGCGCCGGGAGAGCCCATGTTTCGGCGACCGGAAGGCTGTCGTCGCCGGCGCTCGCGAACATCGGCTCGGTCGCGGGATCTTCATCCAGATCGACCGAACCGCCGACAAAGCGTAGGCTGAGGCAGGTCAGGTCGTCGGACTGCGGGGCGGCGCCGGCGAAGCGTTTCACGGTTGCCACCACGCTCTTGGCGAGGGCATCGACCTCTAGCTCCTGGCCGCCCTCGAGGGCGGCCATCAGGCGCGGTTCGGTGAACTCCTCTCCGGCCTCGTTGAAGGCCTCGGTCACACCGTCGGTGAAGAGGAACACGGTGTCGCCGTCGGCGAGGTGCAGCCTGGCCTCCTCATAGGGCATCTCGTCGAGGACGCCGAGCGCCATGCCGCCGGTGCCCTCCAGTTCGGTGATGGTGCCCGCGCGATCGACGAGCATCGGCGCGTTGTGGCCGGCATTGGCATAGTGGAACTCGCCGGTGCGCGCATCGAGGATGCCGTAGAACACGGTCACGAACAGCTCCAGCGGGTTGTCCCGGCAAATCTGGTTGTTCGCCTCCTCCATCACTTGCCCGGGGGAGCCGCCCTTCATCGCCTCCGCCTGGAGAACGGTGCGGGCCACGGCCATGAAGAATGCAGCCGGCACCCCCTTGCCGGAGACGTCGGCCATGACGACGCCGATGCGGTGGTCGTCGAGCTGGAAGAAGTCGTAGAAGTCGCCGCCGACTTGGCGGGCCGCCGTCATTTCCGCGTAGCCGGCCCAGTTGGGATGCTCCGGGAATTCCGACGGCAGGATCGTCTGCTGCATGTGCTGGGCGACTTCCAACTCGCTGTTGATCTGGGCCTGCGCCTTCTCCAGCTCGGTGTTCTTCTCCACCAGCTCCGCGGTGCGCTCGCGCACCAGCTGGTCGAGGCGTTCCTCACGTTCCAGGACCACCTTGGCCATGTTGGTGAAGACGCGCGCCATGCGCCCGATCTCGTCCGACCGGCGGTGCAGATCCTTTAGCGTGCCGGGGTCGAACTCCTTGCGCTCGACAGCGCTGGCCGCCGTGGTCAATTGCAGCATCGGTCTTGACAGGCGCCCGGCCACCATCGCCGACAGGATGATCCCGACGATGAGCACGACCGCGGAGATGATGCCGACCTGGGTCATCGCAGTGATCGTCGCGCGCTGCAGCTCGTCGGTCGGCAGACGCAGCAAGGTGGCGCCGATCGGCAGGCCGTCGGTGCCCGGGATCGGGGCGGCGACCACCAGGATCATGTCCTGCAGCCAGCCCAGTTCCTGGTACCAGGTCGGCTCGCTGAGGTCCGCGCTGACCAGCCAGCTGCGCGCGAAGCCGTCCTGGATGACATCGCGCAGGACGGCCTCCTCGCTCGCCGTCAGGTCGTCGGCGACCTCGGTCTGGAGGCGCGTTTCCGAGGCGAGCGGCACCATCGCCCCGTCGAGCACCCAGACCGCATTGACGTTGCCGCTGCCCATCAGCGAGCGGACCATCTCCTTAAGCCCGATGCGGTCCGAAAGATCCTTGATGAAGTCGAACTCGTAGCCGACCTGGACGATCCGCGGGCTGTCCACGCCGCGCACGCCGGCATACTTGAAGACGCGGCCGTCGAGCGAGCGTTCGGCCGCGGAGGCGGTGACCGAGAACTTCTCACCCGTGAGAAGCGGCCAGAAGCGATAGTTCAGGGGCTGCTCTTCGCGGTTCGGAGAGAACTGATAGTCGACGTCGACAAGGTTGCGCAGATAGGCGTTGCCGGTCTCGTCGGTGATCCAGATCTCCCCCAGAGTCGAGCGGGCGGCGATCTCCATCAGGCGGGCGTTGATCTCGTCCGGGGACAGCCCGGCAAGTTCCGCGACATCGGCGAGGTGGGCGGCGATCAGCGCTTCGGAGACCATCAGGCGGCCGATCGTGTCCTCGATCTCCACCGGGATCGTGGTCGCGACGGCAGCGGTCTGGGCCATCACGCGCGCGACGAGGAGACCGTCGATCTCCGCCTGGCGCAGGATCGCCTGCCGGGTCTGGAGCGCCATCGGGATACCGATTGCTGCGACCGTCAAGACGATCAGCAAGCTGGCGTACAGAACCATCCGGGTCTGCAGAGACATGCGTCATCCTCCCCATGGGATGCCGGCACCGTCCGGCTCCCAGCAATCCCCTCGCGGTCAATCCCGTACCCGCTCGCCCCTGGTCCGATGCCGTTGCCCTTGCGCCGTCGGGGCGACCCGGTCCAGGGTAGCCGCTGACGCCGATGGTTGGGACTTGGTCATGGCCGCCGACCCACGAGCTGGGCAAGCCCCCTTCCGCGTCGTCGGGGGCCGTCAGAAAATCACCTTGTCATAGTCGAAACAAGCGAGTCATAACGACACCACGCCCACGCGGGATGGCCGTTACTGCCCAGTCAGGGGACGGTTTTTGATGGATGTGACCACCAGGAAGCACGGCCAGTTGTTGGTCGTCCACTTGAACGGACGGCTTGACAGCAACACCTCGCCGACTTTCGAGAAACAGCTCTTGGGTTCGATCCAGGCCGGCGAGAAGCATCTCGTTATGGACTTCGCGAACCTTAGCTATATTTCCAGCGCGGGACTGCGCGTGTTGCTTATGGCTGCCAAGCGCACCAAGGCCGCGAAGGGGTCGATCGCGCTCTGCGGAATGTCGAAGCATATCACTGAGGTCTTCACCATTTCCGGCTTCAAGACGATCTTCCCGATCTACCAGAATGTTGAAGCGGCGATTGCTTCTGCCGGCTGACCAGCGGCTTCAGACCGACACCTGATACGTCTTCAAAAGATCGGTAACCACACGTTCCAGCTGCTGGAGCGTGCTGCACTGCGTCGCGACATGGCAGAGCGGGCGATAGCGCGGCATGTCGCTGTCACCGGTGCCCCAGGAGGCCGGGTGCTCGGGGTTGAGCCAGATCACCCGGCGGGCCCGGTCGTGCACCTTGCGCAACAGTTCGACCCGCGGGTCCGTGTTGTTGCCGCGCGCATCCCCCAGGATGATCACGGTCGTGCGATGATTGACCAGGTCCAGGTGACCGTCGACGAAGTCGTTCAGCGCCTGGCCGTAGTTGGTCGAGCCGAAGCCGATATCCTTGAGGATGGTTGCCGCCGCCTCCTCGAACTCCTGGGTTTGCAGCGTCTCCGAGACCTCGATCAGGCTGGAGGAGAAGGCGTAGGCGTGAAGGTCGCTCAAGACCTCGTTCAGGCTGTAGAGCAGAAGCAGCAGGAACTGGGCGTAAGGGGCGACCGATCCGGAGACGTCGCAGATCGCCATCAGCCGCGGGCGTTCGATCTTCTTGTGCTTGAAGGCGGTATGGAACATGACGCCGTCGGTCGCCATGTTGCGCCGCATCATGCGCCGGACGTCCAGCGTGCCGCGTCGCTTGCGGCGCCGGTTGCGCGCATAGCGGGTGGCCAGCCGCTTGGCCAGTGCCCGGACCAGGGTGCGCATGCGGGCCATGTCCCGGCGGTCGATCTGGCCGATGTTGGTGCGTTCCAGGAATTCCTCGCGCAGTTTCTCCGCCGCCCCCCGGCCATAGACCTCAAGCGCGCGCTCGACATAGGCGGTGACCCGCTGGCGCAGCTCTTCGCGGGCCGTGTCCAGGGCGGCGGCCTGGGCGGCGGCAATCGCCGGGTCGATCCCACGGCCCTGGCCTGTCCCCTGGCCTGTCCCCTGGCCGGTACCTTGGCCCTGACCTTGGCCCTGACCTTGGCCCTGACCTTGGCCCTGACCTT
>CAYNIS010000199.1:0-6699 GCA_964397055.1 uncultured Rhodospirillaceae bacterium
GGGCGACCGGTTCTGCTGGTCCCCTCACTCATCAACCGGTCGACGATCCTGGACCTCGGCGCCGGCCCCGGCTTCGCGCGCTGGCTCGGCGACGCGGGCATGGCCCCCTTCCTGATCGACTGGGGCGAGCCGGGCGCGGCGGAGAACGGCTTCAGCGTCAGCGACTATGTCGCCGGTCGGCTGGAAGCAGCACTCGACCATCTCGTCGACCAGGGCGGGCAGCCGCCGATCCTGCTCGGCTACTGCCTCGGCGGGCTCTTGGCCCTGGCGGCGGCGGTGCGCAGGCGACGGGACGTCGCCGGCCTGATCCTGATGGCGACACCGTGGGACCTGCACGCACCGGACCCGACACCGGCACGCGACCTCGCCACCATTGCCGCGGCCTGGCAGCCGTTGATCGATGCCGCCGGATCGGTGCCGGTCGACGCCCTTCAACTGGCTTTCATGGCCCTCGACCCGTTCCAGACGGTGACCAAGTTCCGGGCCTTCGCAGAACTCGACCCGCGATCGGCGGAGGCGGAGAGCTTTGTCGCGGTGGAGGACTGGGTGAACGACGGCGTGCCACTGGCGGCGGCGGTGGCGCGAGAGCTGACCGGCGCCTGGTACGGCCGGAACCTGCCGGCACTCGGGCGCTGGCGGGTCGCGGGGCGAATCGTCAGGCCGGAGACGCTGGACATCCCGACCCTTGTCGTGGTGCCGGGCCACGACCGGATCGTGCCGCCGGAAAGTGCTGCCGCGATCCTCGACCGTCTCCCACGGGCGGACCGGCTCGATCCGCCCCTCGGCCATGTCGGCATGATCGTCGGTCGCCGCGCGCCGGAACTGGTCTGGCGCCCGGTCGCGGAGTGGGTTCGCGCCGTGGCCTGATCGCGGTCGGATGCCCTGACGCCGCTCAGATCGACAGCGCCATCAACAACAGGCCGAGATGGCCGACGGTCCAGACGATCGACCGCAGCACCGGGATGCCGGCGATGTAGATGCCGGCGTAGAGGAAGCGGCAGACGACGAAGAGTTGGGCACCCGGCAGGCCACGATCGGCATCGCCCGGAACCACGATCAGCAAGAGCGCCAGGGCGATGAACGGCACCATGCCCTCGATCCCGTTGGCGAGCGCCCGTTCTGACCGTCGGCCCTGGACCGACGTCTCCGGCGGGTTGTCGCGCGGGCCCACCTCCTCCCAAAGCCGGGGATCCGGCCGCAGGAAATAGCGGAACAGGGTCGGCAGAAGGCATTGGGCGAAATGCACGGCGAGCCCGCCCAGAAGCCAGGCAATCATCAGGTCAGCCCCCCTCGTTCGGCCGGGTCAGATCGCGATCGCCATGAGGACGAGACCGATATGCCCGACCGTCCACAGGATCGACCGCACCACCGGAATGCCCGCGACGTAAACGCCGACATAGAACAGGCGGCAGACCACGAAGGCCTGGGTGCCGAGCAGGCCTCGGTCGACATCGCCGGGCACGGCAACCAGCAGGATCGCCAGCGGCAGGAAGATCAGGTAGCCCTCAATCGAGTTTGCGAGCGCGCGTTCGGCACGCTTGCCGTAGATCGAGGTTTCCGGCGGATTGTCTCGATTGCCGAGCGGGTCGAGCGGGCGGGCCTCGGAAGCCAGGAAATAGCGGAACAGGGGTGGCAGCATCGACTGCGCGAAGAAAATCAGAAGCGCCATCAGAATCCAGGTGATCATCGTCGGGGGTCTCCTCCTGCCGGGCGTCCCCTTGACGGGGCGCGTCGTAGATGGCCGTAGAGTTCGGCATTCGGCTTCAAGTGACAACTCCCGGCAGTAGCAGGTGCCGGATGGCCGTCGCGATAACCTGAGGCGTCATGACCGAGACCCCATCCCCCGACGCCGACGCGACCGCAACACCGGGCGGCGATCGCCGCTATCCGGACCGGCCCTGGGTCGGGGTCGGCGTTGTCGTCCTCGCCGGCGAGGAGGTGCTGCTGGTCCGGCGCGGCCGCCCGCCGCGGAAGGGCGACTGGGGTCTGCCCGGCGGCGCCCAGGAAACCGGGGAGACGGTGTTCGCCACCGCCCGCCGGGAGGTGATGGAGGAGTGCGGGCTGGAGGTCGAGCCGACCGGGATCGTGACCGTGGTCGACGCGATCAGCCGGGATGACGCAGCCGCGGTCCAGTACCACTACACGATCGTCGAGGTGGCGGCACGGATCGAACCCGGGCCGGACGGGGCCCTGCCCGAGCCGGTTCCCGGCGATGACGTCGACGGCGCCCAATGGGTCAACCTCGACCAGATCGACACCTGGCTGAAATGGGGGGAGACCCGGCGGGTGATCCTGGAAGCCGCGGGGCGCAAGCCGGCGGACCAACCCCAGGCGCCGAGGCTGAAGCGGCGCCCGCGGCTCGCAAGCGTGATGTCGAGCCCGCTCGGCCAGCTGATCGCCCGCCCCTGGTACGATGCCGTCTCCATCCGCGCGCTGCGCCACTGGTTCTTCCCGGCCTCGCGCGCCTGGGCAGCGGCCATCGCCGCGGACGGCGACCGCGACCGGTTTGCCGCCGAAGTCGGGATCGAGCCCGGGGCGATCCGAATGCCGGCATTGGTCGAACAGGCGCTCCGCCGCATCGCAGCCGACGCCCGCCACCACAGGCAGGTGGTGGCGAACTGGGACGCCGCGTTCTTCGGCCCCGACGACCCGGGTCCCGCAGATCTGGTGGCGGCGGAGGAGGCCCGGCTGGAGTCGGCCCAGCGGCTCGCCCTCGGACGGGTGACCATGGCGGTCTTTGCGCGCGCCCACGGCACGCCGGCGGTCCGCTTCGAGCTCCCCACGCAAGCGGCGGTGGAGGCCTCCCATGGGCACCGCCTCCACGACCCGGCGTCAGCCTTCACCCTGCCCGATGCGATGCCGGAGGTGACGGTCAGCCGGCCGGTCAACGGTGCCGTCGGGCGCGAATACTGGATCCGCTTCGCCAACCCGATCGGTGCCGTCGCCGAACCTGCCATCGGCCATGTCTTCGAACCGGCCGGTATCGCCAACCCGCCGACCGTGGTCGATCTCCACGGCATCTGCATGGAACCCGACCACATGCGCCTGCCCTGGCGGGAGGTCGATATCCTGACCGGACTCGGCTTGCGCGTCATTGCCCTGGAAGGCCCATGGCACGGTTTTCGGCGACATATCGGTTGGTATGGCGGAGAGCCTTTCGTCGCCAGAGCCCCGCTCGGCGCTCTCGATTACTTCCGCGCGCATCTGCCGGAA
Organism: uncultured Rhodospirillaceae bacterium; assembly: GCA_964397055.1. GTDB lineage: Bacteria > Pseudomonadota > Alphaproteobacteria > CAYNIS01 > CAYNIS01 > CAYNIS01. Next base: position 3,214 of record CAYNIS010000199.1, read on the forward strand.
CTGGCGTGCGCCACGCAATGGGCCCGGTCGACATCGAACGGGCCGGTCGGCTGGTACGGCACGTCGCTCGGCGCGCTTTCCGCCCAGCTTGCCGCCTGCCAGGCCCGATCCTGGCCGCACCCGTGCCGGGCGGAGGCGATGATGCTGGCGACCACCGGCGAGGGGATTGCAGAGATCGCGTTCGAGGGCGCGCTCGCCGAGGCTCTCGGCCTGGACGAGGCGCTGGCGTCCGCCGGCTGGGACCGCACCATGCTGGACCGCTGGGGGCCGCTCGCCAACCCGCTGGGGGAACCGGTGATGCGCCCGGACCGCATCTTCCTCATCGCCGGGACCCGCGACACGGTCGTCGGCCCGACCGCCGGCCGGGCCATCGCCGCACGCTGGGGCGTGCCGGACGCCAATGTCTTCGTGCGCGAACAGGGCCATTTTTCCGTACCGATCGGTCTGATGGTGGATCAGGCACCGCTCGTCGCCTTCGCCGATGCCCTCAAGGCCTGCGGGACATGACCGGCCGCTCCGGCGCCACCGCGATCGGCTTCATCGCGGTCCTCATGTGGGCGACCCTGGGCCCCTTCGGCGTTGCGGCCGGCCCGGTCCCACCGTTCCTGCTCGTCTCCCTCTCCTTCGCGATCGCCTCCGCGATTGGTCTTGTGCTGACCGTCGTCGAAGGCGCGCGGCTTGCGGGGACCCTGGTGCTGCCGTGGCCCGCCTGGCTGTTGGGCATCGCCGGCCTGTTCGGCTATCACGCGCTCTACTTCGCCGCGATCCAGAACGCCCCGCCGGTCGAGGCGAACCTGATCAACTACCTCTGGCCGCTCCTGATCGTCCTGTTCTCCGGCCTGCTGCCGGGCGAGCGGCTTCGCTCCTGGCATGTCCTGGGGGCCGTTTCGGGGCTCGCCGGCGTTGCCGTCCTGCTCCTGGGCGGTGCTGAACAGGCGACCGGCGGCGGGCTGGCGATCGGCTACTACGCGGCGGTCGGTTCGGCCCTGGCGTGGTCGAGCTATTCCGTCCTCAGCCGCCGCCTCGGGTCGATCCCGACGCGGTCGGTGGCGGGCTTCTGCCTCGCAACGGCGATCCTGTCGGCGGCCGTGCATTGGCTCACCGAACCGACCGTCTGGCCGGACGGCCCGATCGCCTGGGCTGCCGTCGTCGGGCTCGGCCTCGGCCCTGTCGGCGGCGCCTTCTACGTCTGGGATCACGGCGTGAAGAGAGGCGACATCCAGGTCCTCGGGGCCAGCGCCTATGCTGCCCCCCTGCTGTCGACGCTTCTGCTGATCGCCTTCGGACTGGGCGAGGGGTCGCTTGCCGTCTGGATCGCCTGCCTGCTGATCGTCGGCGGGGCCGTGGCGGCGAGTGCCGAACTCTGGACCTCCCTCCTCAAAGTTCGACGACCCTGACCGGGCGGTCCGGCCCCAGGGCGCGCGCGATCTCCGCGATGTGGGGATGGTGGGTGAAGACCAGGACCTGCGTGCGGCGTCCGAGATCGGCGAGTGCCGCGAGGCCGGCGCGCGTGCGCGCGTCGTCGAAATGCACGAACAGGTCGTCGGCGATGAACGGCAGCGGCGCGCGCGAATCGAGGTAGCGTTCGATCGCGGCGAGACGCAGGGCGAGATAGAGCTGGTCGCGGCTGCCGTCGCTCATGCCCGCGACCGGTACCCGGGCGCCGCCGTCGCGAACCCCCTCCAGCACGGGCTGATCATCGCTGCCGAAACCGACCGCCACCCGCTCGAAACTGCCGGCGGTGAGCTGGCGGAAGGTGACGCTGGCGCGTTCGACCATCGGCCCCTGCGCGGACTCGCGAAAATGGTCGACGGCCCGGCGCAGAAGGAAGCCGGCGGACCGGGTCACCAGCCAGCGGCGGGCGAGCCCCGCAAGTTCGGCCCGCGCAGCGGCGGCCCGTTCCGCCGCCGCCGCCGCCCCGCGCCCCTCGCCCATCGCCTGAAGCACCTGCTCGGCGTCCTTCCGGCGATCGGCGAGCGCCTGGCTGTCCGCCAGGATCGCCTCCAGTTCCCGGCGGATCGCCTCCAGCCGGGCGGCATCCTGGTCCGCCTCCCCGGCGTCCGCCGCGTGAAGGGCGTCGGCGAGGGAGAGGCCGTCGGCCTCGGCCACGACCGCCGCCCCGGCCGCCTCGATCGCGCGATCAAGGTCATGCGCGGCCTCGGCATCCGCGACAAGCCGATCCAGCGCCTCGCCCTCGACCCCGCCCGCGGTCTTCGACAGAGCGGCGATGTTGTCCGCTGTCGCCGCGCGAGCGGCCGCAATCTCCGCCTCCCGCGCCGACAACGCCGCCAGGCTCTCCGCCAGGCGCGCGGCCCGGTCGGTGTCCGCACGCACCTGCTCCAGCCGCCCGGCAAGGGCAAGAACCGCTTCGTGTGCCGCCTGGGTGTCCGTCGGTCGATCGAGGCCGAGAGCGTCGGCCACCTCCACCACCGCCGCCACGTAGCTCCGCCGATCCTCCTCGATCCGGTCGATCCGATGATCCAGGTCGCGCAGCAGGGCTCCCCTGGTTTCGATCTGCCGCCAAATGGCTAGGGCAGCGCGGGCCGCGGCGGGAGCGTCCTCCGTTCCCATACCAATCGATATGATCGCGTCTTCCCAGCGCCGCTCCCAGTCCACCCGCCGGTCGGCGAGCGCGCCGAGCGACCGGTCGAGACGATCGAGGGTCGCCGCGGCCGAGGTGGCTGAGGCGGCGGCCTGCCGCGCCGCGTCGAGGGCGTCGCCGACCACCCTCACGGCGCTGTGGGCCGGCATCTTCGGGTCGAGGTCGACCCCGAGCGATCCCGCGATCGCCTGAAGCTCGCGGCGCGTCGCCGCCTCGCCTTCCTCGAGAGCGCCAACGTCCTGGGCCAGGTCCGCGCGCCGGTCATGAAGGTCCAGGAGACGCTGCCGCTCGGCCAGCCATGGCGTCATTTCAGAGGGTGGCCGCGGGCTGATGCCGGCTTCACGCCAGAGGTCCGCCCACGCCGACTCGGCGGCCGCCCGCCGATGCTCGACCGCTGCAAGCGCCGCCGCCGTCGCGTCGGCGTCCGCCTGGCGCCGGGCCAGCTGTCGGCCAAGCGCTTCCGCCTTGGCGACCCGATCGGCCTCCCGCCGCGCCCGGTCGGCCAGCTGGTCGGCGGCGCGCACCGCCTGCTCATAGCCCGCGAATTCCAGCGGTGTCGGCGGCGGACCCGCTTCGATCCGGGCCTTCAGCTCGCGCCAGAGCCCGTCGCGATCCCCCCGCATCTGCTCCACCGCCGCTGCGGTCGGAATCTCGCCAGGGTCGCCGAGGGCCGCGATCTCCGCTTCGACCTGGCGCAGATCCGCCGCCTCGGCCGCCGCCCGGTCGGCCAGCGTCGCGGTCTCCTGGTCGATCGTCGCGAGGACCGCCTCTGCCCGGCGCACGCTTTCGCGGCCCGGCACCGGTGCCGCGGCCAGGGCGGGCGCGTCCGCCTCCCGTCGCGGCGGTCGACCTCGGCACCAACAACTGCCGTCTCCTCGTCGCCC
>CAYNIS010000200.1:0-6680 GCA_964397055.1 uncultured Rhodospirillaceae bacterium
GACCGTGACCTCGGCCTCCTCGGGGCGCGATGGCTTGCGCTGGCGGCTCACATGAGCGCCGTCAGCCGGGCGCGCAGTTCATCGTCGAGCGGTGTCGGCCGGCGGCTCGAGGTGTCGATATGGACCGCCACGGCCCAGGAGGTCGCGGTCGCCTCCCCGTCGCGAAAGATGGCGCTGCCGAGCGTAATCGAGGTATGCCCGAGGCGGATCGGCCGGATGCCGATGCGAATGCTGTCGCGGTACGCCATTTCCGCCAGGAAGTTGATGGTGATCCGGGCAACCACGATGCCGCGATTGTTGACGCCGTCGACGACGCCGTTCGAGCGCATGAAGTGGACCCGGCCGCTTTCGAAATAGACCCCGAAGGCGTTGTTGTTGGCATGGCCGAGGGTGTCGAGATCGGCGAACCGGACATGCTCGTCGAGCCAGAAGCGGTAGTCGCTCTCGGTCCTGAGGTCGACGGCATCGGGATCGAACTCGGCGCCGGGGGACGAGGGGGTCGCGGACAAGGTGGCGGGCTCCAACGGTCTGTGCGGGAACTGGAGAGCGGCACGCTATCAGACGAGCCGGTCCAGGCCAGCCCCGATCACCCAGGCGATGCCGGCCGCGGCCAGTCCGATACCCAGCGTCTCCAGCCCGGACAGCCACCAGGTGGAGGTTGCCCAGGCGGACTTGATCGACCCGATCGCAAAGAACACGACGCCGGTCGCCGTCACGGCGATCGTGGCGGCCCCCGTCAGGCCGAGGACGAACGGCACCAGCGGCACCGCCCCGGCGACGACGAAGGCGGCGAAGGTCGACAAAGCCGCGGTCAGCGGCTGGCGGGTCGCGGCGGGCAGGCCGTACTCCTCCGTCAGCATGGTGCCGATCCAGCGTTCCTCGTCGGCGGTGATGACGTCGACGACCCGTTCCAGATCCGCGCCCTCGAACCCCTTGGCCCGGAAGATCGCCCGGATCTCCTCGCGCTCGCCCTCGGGCTCCATCGCGATGTGGCGCTTCTCCACCGCATGCAGGCGACGCTGATCGTCGAGTTCGGCCTTGGTCCCGGAATAGTTGCCGGCGGCCATGGAGAAGCCGTCGGCAAGCAGGTTGGCAATGCCCAGGATCAGGACGACGCGGCCGGAAAGGTCGGCGCCCACGGCCCCGGCGACGATGGCGAAGGTGGTGACCGCGCCATCGATCGCCCCGTAGATCCAGTCGCGCAGGTAGCTGGCACCCGGGTCCGATGCCAGGCGTTCGCGGATCGCTCTCGGGCTGTGCGAATGCTCCATGCGGGCATCAATGGCGCCTGGCGGCGTTCGGCACCAGCCCTATCGGCCGATCCTATTCGGCGCCGAGGTTGCCCTGGAAACCGCCCGCCGGGGCCTCGCCGCCCAAGGCGCGGACGACGGTCGTCACGTTGTGGTCGATCATGCCGACATAGGTCCCCTCATAGGTGCCGGGGGCCCCCATCGCGTCGGAGAAGAGGGAGCCGCCGACGACAACCTCGTGGCCCGCGGCCGCCGCGCCCTCGATCAGCGCCCGGATGTTGCGGTCGGCGACCGTGGTCTCGACGAAGACCGCCCGGATGTCGCGCTCGACCAAGAGATCGACCAGTTCCTCGATCCGCCGCAATCCCGCCTCGCTCTCGGTCGAGATGCCCTGGATGCCCAGGACCTCGAAGCCGTAGGCATCGCCGAAATAGTTGAAGGCGTCATGGGCGGTGACCAGCACCCGGGCTTCTTCCGGGACACTCGCAAGGGCGTCCCGGGCGTATGCCTCCAGCGCCTCCAGCCGTTCGGCGTAGGCCGCGGCATTGGCCGCGAAGGTGTCGGCGAGGTCGGGGCGGAAGTCCGACAGGCGATCGCGGACAATGGTGAGCGCTTCCTTCCACAGGGGCACGGCCATCCACAAATGCGGGTCGAACTGCCCCTCGAACTCCTCCGGCTCCAGGAGGTCGGCCTCGTCGACCGCGGCGGCGACGGAAATCACCGGCTTGCCGGAGGACGCGACACGGATCAGGGCGTCGGTCATTTTCCCTTCGAGCAGGAGCCCGTTGTAGAAGATGATGTCGGCCTCAAGCAGGCGCGCGGTGTCGGTCCGGGTCAGCTTGTAAGTGTGCGGGTCGACGCCCTCCCCCAGCAGGGTTTCGGCCCTGCCGGTATCGCCGACCACCGCGGCGACCAGATCGCCGACCATGGCAATAGTCGACAGTGCCTTGAACTCCTCCGCCCGAACCGGCACCGCCGCCAGGAGGAGGCCCATCGCCACAACAAGACCCTTCAGCATCTCTTTCTCCGGCTTCCCAATCTGAACACTTGTTCATATCGACAACGCGATCATTGTCGAACTGACGACATCGACGAATGAAGAAAAGCCCCAGTAATTACTGAGGCTTTTCTTTAGGCACGTCGATGTAGCAGGCCGGGAGGCTGGGTCAAGTCTTGACGAGGGCCAGATGACGACAGATCAGGCCGCGGCACGCTCCAGCATGCCGATCTCCTGCAAAGCGCGCGCGAGGCTCTTTCGCTGGTCGGCGGTCAGCGCGGTCAGGGGCGGGCGCGGCTGGCGCCAGGCGTCGTCGCCGGTCTGAAGCGCCACGACCTCCCGCAAGGCGGGGAACACCGGATACCGGGCGACAATGCCGCGGACCTGATCGATCCGCGCCTGGGCAGCCTCGCCCGCGGCCCCATGGGGGTCACGCTGAAGGTCGAGGAAGGTCGCCGGCATGATGTTGGCAAAGGCCGAGAGCGAGCCGCGCGCGTGCCGGGCGGAGACCAGGGCCGTGCTGTCGGTGCCGCCGAAGATCTCGGCGTCCGGGAAGGCCCTGGCCCGTTCGATCAACTGCGCCTGATCGGTGTTGCTGTCCTTGAGGCCGATGATCGCGTCCGCAAAGTCCGCAAACAGGCGACCCAGAAGGTCGAGCGGGAAGTGGATGCCGCCCAGCATCCCCTCATTGTCGTAGATCAGGAGCCGGAGGCGGCTGTCGGCCACCCGCTCGACGAACCTTGCATAGAAGTCGTAGAGCCCGTCCGCGGTGACCGCGCGGGCATAGTAGAAGGGCGGCTGGACACAAACCGCGCCCGCACCCAGCGTCAGCGCATGGCGGGTCAGCGTCACGGCATCGTCGAGGGCGAGGGCGCTGGTGCCCACCAGCATGCGGTCCATGGCGAAGCCGGCGCCGGCCAGCGCCTCCATCGTTTCGACCTTCTCGGCGATGGTGAAGGAATACGCCTCGCCGGTGGTGCCGAGCGGCATCAGGCCGGTGGCCCCACCGTCGATGAGGCGCCGGCAATGGCCGAGGTAGTGATCGAGATCGGGCCGCCTGTCCGGGGTCAGCGGCATGATCGGAGCGGGGTAGAGCCCGCGGGCGATGTATTCGGTCATGGGGGGGGTCCTTTCCTGCCGGGCTATCCGAGATGCTGGTGCATGAGGCCGGCCAGGCGTTCGATCCCGGGTTCGATGCGCGCGGCATCGATCGCGGAGAAACCCAGCCGGAAATGGTTGAGCGGCGGGTCCGAGGCGGCGAAGGCGCTCGCCCCGGGCTCGATCACCACGCCCCGGTCAAGGCAGGCCTCGGCGAAACGCCCGGCGTCGAGGCCATCGGGGCCGGCAATCCAGTAGCAGGACCCGCCGAGGCGCGGCCGCCGGAAACCGCCCAGCCGGTGCCGGTCCAGCGCGTTGCCCATCGCCTCCGACCGTTCGCGATAGGCGCGGGTCAGGCGCCCGACCAGGGCATCGAACTGGCCGGAGGCGATGAACAGGGCCATGGCGCGCTGGTTGTTGGCCGGCGGCTGGCGCATCTCCAGCCGGCGCAGGGCCCGTGCCTGGGCGACGAAATCCGGGTCGGCGACCAGATAGCCGAGGCGGACCCCGGGGGCAACGGCCTTGGAGAAGGTGCCGACATAGATGACCCGGCCAGACCGATCGAGCGACTTCAGGGCCGGCAGGGCGGACCCGAGATACGCCGTCTCGCACTCGTAGTCGTCCTCGATCACGATGGTGTCCGCGGCCTCCGCCCGGGTTATGAGGGCGAGGCGCCGCTCGATCGACATGGTCGTCGTGGTCGGAAACTGGTGGCTGGGGGTCACGAACAGCAGCCCAACACCATCCACCGGGCTGCCCGGGGCCAAACCGTCGGCATCGACCGGCAGCGGCCGCACGGTCGCACCCGTCAGCGCCAGGATCGCCCGGAAGTCCGGATAGCCCGGTTCCTCCACCCCGACCTCGACGCCAGGCCCGGCCAGAATACGGGCGATGAGGTAGAGGGCGTGCTGGCTGCCCATGGTCACCAGGACCTCCTCCTGCCGCGCGATGACGCCACGGCGCGGCAGGACGCGGGCGATCAGCGCCTCGATCAGGGCCGGGTCGTCGCTGCCGGCACGATCGGGAGCCCAGGCCTCGACCGCGGTGGCGCCGAGCGCCTGGCGGGAGCATTCGCGCCATGCGGCGAGCGGAAACAGGCCCGGGTCGGGCTGGCCGTAGACGAACGGAAAGGGCTGGCGCTGCCAGTCGATGGAGCGACGCCGTGGGGCGATCGCCACCGCGTCCAGGTGAAACCGGCCCGCCCAGGAAACCCGATCCCCCGGGTCGGAGGTCGTTGGCACCGGCACATCCGGCAGGCCGTCATTGACCACGTGACCGGACCGCGGTCGGGCCGTGACATAGCCCTGGTCGACCAGGGCCGCATAGGCGCTGTTGACGGTGTTGCGGGCGACGGCGAGGCGCCGGGCGAACTGGCGGGCGGCGGGCAGGCGGCTCCCGGGCGGCAGGACGCCCCTCAGGATCAACTCTGCCAGAGAGGCCTGGAGCTGTTCATGCAGCGCATCGGCGCGGGTGCGGTCGAGCCGAGGCAACGGGAAATCTGGTACCATTGGGACCGCCGATCTGGTCCTATTCTATGGTACCAGTCTCCCCTAGCATGGGGGCTGCTGCCAAGCACGAACTGCCACACGCTCGCACCCCTGGGAAACGACTGCCATGACCGACGCCGAAACCGCCCTGCCGGCCACCGGCAAGGAGATCCTGAAGACCACCTGTCCGCGCGACTGCTACGACGCCTGCGGCATCGCCGTGGTCAAGCGGGAGGGCCGGGTGACCCGCGTCCTCGGCGATCCGGACCATGCGGTGGCCCGGGGGGCCCTGTGCGGCAAATGCGCGGTTGCCTACAACGGCGTGTGGCGTGACCCGGCCCAGCGCCTGACGACCCCGCTCAAGCGCAGCGGGCCGAAGGGCAGCGGTGCGTTCACCCCCGTCAGCTGGGAGGAGGCGCTGGCCGACATCGCGGCAAGGCTGAACGACATCCGCAGCCGCGGCGGGCACAAGATCCTGAGCGCCCACTACACCGGCACCTGCTCGGTCATCGCGCGCGACTTCCCCTTGCGCTTCTTCAACGCGATCAACGCGGCCGAGGTCGACCCCGATACCGTGTGTAACGCCGCCGGCCAGGTCGCCCTGGACTACGTCTATGGCATCGCGGTCAAGGGCTTCGACCCGCGCACCGCCAAGGACACCGCCTGCTTCATGGTGTGGGGGGCGAACCCGCATGCGTCCGGCCCGCATGCCCACAAGCACTACCTTCAGGAACAGCCGGGGACGCTGGTGGTGGTCGACCCGATCCGCACCCCGACGGCGGAGATCGCGGACATCCACCTGCAGCCGCGCCCGGGCACCGACGCCGCCCTCGCCTTCTCCCTGATGCATGAAATGAAGCGCCTGGGCCTGGTCGACCGGGCCTTCATTGACGCGCACACCGTCGGCTACGCGCATCTGGAACCGCTGATCGACGGCTGCCCGGCTGCCTGGGGAGAGGCCCAGACCGGGGTGCCGGCCGCGGAGATCACCCGGGTCGCCGAGATCTACGGCCGCGGGCCGTCGATGCTGTGGGTCGGCCAGGGCATGCAGCGTCAGCCCCAGGGCGGCAACATCATCCGCGCGATCGCCATGCTGCCGGCCGTGACCGGCCATATCGGCAAGCCCGGCACCGGCATCTACTACCTGAACGGCAAGGGTCCGACCCGGCAAATGAAGATCGGCGAGATCGCCGGCGAGCACCTGCGCACCGAGCCGGAGGTCAAGATCAGCCACATGGACCTGGTCGACGGCCTGAACGAGCCGGGGCGGTTCGAGTCCCTGATCGTCTGGAACATGAACATCGCGGCCAGCAATCCGCGCCAACGCGCCCTTCATGAGGCGATGAAGCGGGACGACCTCTTCACCGTCGTCGTCGACCTCTTCCAGACGGCGAGTGCCAACCTCGCCGACTACATCCTGCCGGCGGCGAGCTTCCTGGAATTCGACGACCTGGTCGGGTCCTACATGTGGATTTCCACCGGCCCGCAGACCAAGGTCATGGAGCCGATCGGGGAGAGCCTGCCGAACCAGGAGATCTTCCGCCGGCTGGCCGGGGCGATGGGCCTCACCCAGGCGGAACTCTTTGAGGACGACCGGTCGATGATCGACCGCCAGCTGGCGCTGACCGGCCTCGGCGTCACCTTCGAGGAGCTGAAGGCGCGCGGCACGATCGACCAGTCGCCCGAGGTCATGATCTTCCACGAGGACCTGAAGTTCCCGACACCCAGCGGCAAGATCGAGATCGCGAGCGAGGCCGCGGCCGCGGCCGGCCACGGGCTGACCCCGCAAGCCAGCGCCGACGCCCCGCCGGCCGACGGCTGGCTCCGGCTCCTCAACCCCGCCTCGCC
>CAYNIS010000201.1:0-6649 GCA_964397055.1 uncultured Rhodospirillaceae bacterium
GGAGCAGGCGCCAGGTCAGGCGGTCGGCGAGGCGGACGATGACGGCACTTTCCGCCGCGAGCGCCCGGCTGTTGAGGACGCCGACGAGGTCGCGGGCGACCGCCATCAGCGCATCGCAGCCGTCCAGGCACTGGTCGATGACGCGGCGCAGGGCGGGTGTCTCCTCCACCCCTCGCAAATCGTCGATCGAAGCACCCGCGGCCTCCATCCAGTCGAGCGGCAGGTAGACCCGGTCGAAGTCCGCGTGGTCGGACTTCGCATCCTGTAGGTGGTTCAGCACCTGGAGTGCTGAGCACAGGGCGTCGGACTGGCGGTAGCCGTCGACACTCTCCCCATGGAGGTCGAGGAGAAAGCGGCCGACCGGGTTGGCGGAGCGCTCGCAATAGTCGATCAACTGCTGCCACGTGCGATAGCGCAGTTGGACCGCGTCCTGCTTGAAGGCATCGCAGAGATCGGTCGCGTGGCGGAACGGGATGCCCCGCTCGATCAGGCTTTCACGCAGCGCCAGCGGTTTCGCGAACAGCACCGGATCGGCGTCACCGGTCTCGACCGCGCGCACGAAGGCGTCGAGCCGGCGGACCTTCTCCTCCGGCGGCAGATCGCCATTGTCGGAAATATCGTCGGCCGCCCGGGCGAAGTCGTAGTAGCGGGCGACATGACCGCGCAGATGGCGCGGCAGCAGCCACGATCCGACCGGGAAGTTCTCGTCCTTCGCGGCCTTTCCCGACGCGTATTCAACACCGGTGTCGCGTTCGACACCGGCGTCATCGGGGGCGGGGAATGTCTCGGGTGGCGCCAAGGATGAACCCAAACGTCGGCCGGGCGGGGTTTGCGGCCTGCCTTATAGCAAAGCGGCCCGACCGCCGAAACCGCCGGAGCGTTTTCCAGCCAGACTGAACCGGTCTGGCGGTTCGGAAAAAGCGCTCAAACTATTGAACTGACGCGCAAATCGTCGCCGCGGCCTTACTCAGTCCGCGTCCGATTTGCGCCAGGCCGACGCCGCGACGCCGTCGAGCCAGGCCAGCACCGGTTCGCGGATAACGCCGAAGTTCTTGTAGGCCTGCATCGCCTCCGGCAGGGCGCGCAGGCTTTCGGCGAGCCGCCCCGCGTCCTCCGGCCGATCGGCGAGTGCCCCCAGATGGCGCTGATAGATCCGGATGGTGAACAGGATGGCCGAACTCTCCGGCAACCGGCGCAACGTTTGGCGTTCGACGCGCAAGGTCACGCGCTCCGGCACGGTTGCCACTGTCAGCTCCCGGTCGAGTTCCCGGCGGTGCCTGCCGGTCGGCTGGAAGAGATCGGGCCGGTCGAGGATGGAGAAGTTCTTGCGCTGAACCGGCTTGTCGACACGCATCTGGTCGAAGAACCGATCCATCAGGCTTTCCAGATGCTCGTGATAGCCGGGCACGGGGCCATGGATGCGCGCCAGCGGCCGGTCGATCTTGTCCGCCAACAGCCAGCGGGTGGGAAAGCACAAGACACTCGCGGTCAGATGATAGCGCCCGGTCTCGGGCGACTTCTCCATGATCTGGAGATCCTCCTGAACCAGGCGCCCCGCGACCTCCAGCGGGTCGTGGGGAAGACTGGACAGGTCCCAGGCCTCCCCGGTCGCGAGGTTCTGGAACCGGTCGGCGTTCAACCGGAACCTGTCCGGGAAGCGTTCCGGCAGGTGCGCCGTCAGAAGATCGAGGGTTTCGCGTTGAGCGGGTCCCGAGCCGTCGACGGCCGCGAAGACCTCCGCGTGGCGTGTGGCCAGAAGCTCCCGCCGCAGGGCCATTTCCTGCGTGTAGTTGGCGTCGATCTGGATCCAGTCGTCCCGGGGCATCGGGCGCAGGCCCATGGCCATCTTGTGGGGGGCCCCCTCGAACGGCAGGTAGTCCGGGGCATCGGGGGCGAGGCGGTTCTGCTGAAAGGGCTCGGGCGCGTTCATCGGTCGGGGCAAAAGCTCCAGTTCATCCGCGCTGCAGGGTCACCGCCGTCTCCGCCAGGACGAGCCGGCTGCCGGGGGCGACCGGCACCGGGACGAAGGGGGCGAGCCGACGCCCGTCGACGGAGCTGCCGCGCGCGGAATTGAGATCCTCCGCATAAAGCTGCCCGTCCCGATAGGCCAGACGCAAGTGCCGGCGGGAGACCGCATCGGCGCCCAGGTGGTGGTCCGCCAGTTCGGGGTCACGGCCGATGACGACGCCGTCGGCTCGGCCCGCCCGCTGCGCGTCGAAGGAGGTGACGCCGCCGTCACCGTCGCGCAGCAGGTAGCGCACCGGATGAGCGGCGGCGACACGGGCGCCGAAGCGCAGCGTTTCCAGCCGGCGCGCCTTTGCCGCCGCCGTTTCCCGACGCATGGCCGCGAGCACGATGGCGATCAAGGCGAAGCCGGCCGACCCGCCGAGCCCGATCCACACCACAAGCGGCACCTGGGCGACATTGTCGGCGGCCTCGATCTCCGGTTGCTGCGGCGCCGGTACCGGCACCGGGGGCGCGGATGTCGGCGCGCACGGGGCGTCGACCACGACCGGGGCGACACCGTTGTCCTCCAGGAAATCGACGACCAGGGAGGCCGCGACCGCGAGCGGGAATTCCGCCTCCAGCGTCAGGGCGGTGTTGACCCCGATCACGCGCCCGCAGGCATCGACAAGCGGCCCGCCGGAATGACCGGAATGGATCAGCGCGTCGTGGAACACGACCGGCATCCGCGGCCCGCCGCGTTCCAGCTGGGTGTCCTCGATCTTGGCGATCTGCCCGGCCGAGCGGAATACGAGTTCGGTCGCCTCAATCGCCGCTTCCAGCGTCGCCTCCTCCTCCGGCCGGTTGTCGGCATCGCCGGGATATCCGAGGGCGGCGACCGGCAGGCCCGCGCGAAGCTCGGCGCCGGCGAAACCGAGGGGGGCGAGACCCAGGCCCTCGACCGACAGGAGAGCGAGATCGTTTTCCGGCCGACGGGCAAGAACCGTCGCCTGGCCGGATCTGACCGCGCCGTCGAGACGGATGGTGACGAGCCCGGTGGCGGCCGTCCCGATGACGTGGTTGTTGGTGACGACCCGGTCGGGTGCCACCAGGAAGCCGCTGCCGAAGCTGATGTCGCCCTCGCCGACGGTGGCCCAGATCTTGACCACGCTGTCACCGGCGCGGCCGATGGCGTCGACGGCCACCGGTTCGGTTTCCTCCATGGCCGCGGGCTGGGCTGCGACCGAAAACGCCGCCGCCATGAAGATCAGCGCAAGGGCGAGGGACTTGATCACGGCGTTTCGATCAGCCCCGGCTGTCGGCACCATCGGGACCGGCCGCATCGTCCGCCCAGTCGTGATAGGTGCCGGCGAAGGGCACGAATTTCAGCTCTGTCCGGCCCAGGGAGATGACCTCCCCGCCCTTGAGGTCGGTCGGCTGGTAGACCGGCTGGCCGTCGAGATATGTGAGGTTGCGTGACTGCCCGTCGATCAGGGTGAAGCGCCGATTGCGGGGGTCGTAGGCGACGTAGGCGTGTGCGGCGTCGGAGATGGTCATGTCGCCGAACGGCAGCACGACGTCGTTGCCATGGCCGCGCCCGATCGCGTTGCGGCCATGGGCGAGACGCAGGGATGTGCCGGTTCCCGGACCGGAGACGATGACGACCCAGCCGACCACCAGGTTGGTCACGTCGGCGGAGGCCGTCGGCGCGGCATCGGCAGCGCCGGCAGCCGGCGGGGACTTCACCGCCCCGATCAGGACGGTGCGCGGTCCTTCGACCGGTTGTTCGGGTGCTGCGGAAACCACCGGACGGCTCTTGATCTCGGTCTCGGGCGTGGGCCGACGCTGGGCGGGGGTGCGCGCCGGCGCGGGCCGGTCCGGCTCGGTCACCGGGTTGTCGACCTTGACCGTCCGGTCGTCCGGGGGGCCGCCGACGCGGCCGTTGCGAAAGCTCTTGTCACCCATGGGCGTGATCGTTCCCTAGCCGCGGCCGCGGTCAGCGCCGATCGGCACGCCGCGGGTCACATCGAAAGCAACCCCTTGCGCGTCGGCCTCCGCCGGCACCACCGGTTCCGATACGGTGCTTCGGGCGCCCGCGATCAGCTCGGACACGGAGGTTTCGACATCGCCGAAGCGCAGCCGGTCGATGTTCTCCACATAGTCCTGGCGCACCCGCTGCCAGCTCTCGCCCTGCCAGCGCCAGGTGCCGTTCAGGCTGTCGCGATCGGTCAGGTAGCGATGCCGCCCCGCGAGCACGAGTTCCGCATGAAACCGGGAGACGCTGTCGTCATCCAGGACGACATCCGCGCCGGCATCGCGGCCGATCACGAGCAGGCGCCGGTCGGGCATCCGTCGCTCCCTCGGCCGTTCGGCATGGGTCAGCCCGTGATCCGGGTCTGAGGCGCCTGTGGAGCGCCCGCCCCGGCGTCCGCCCCGCCGCGGAACCGGAGCCGCGTATCGCCCAGTTCGACCACCGTGCCCTCTTCCAGGAGGGCTGTTTCGACCTTCTGACCGTTGACCTCGACCCCGTTGCGCGAGCGCGTGTCGGTGATCGCGAAGCTGCCGTCGCGCAGTTGGTGCAGGACCGCGTGATGGTCGGAAACGGTGCGGTCGTCGATGACGATGTCGTTGTCGTCGGGATGGCGGCCGATCTTCATCATCGGCTTGATGACGGCGATCGACCGCGCGTTGGCTCCCAGGACCTCGATCGTCGCGAGCACCGCCATCGGCGCGGCACCGCGCTGGGGCGGCGCGTCCAGCGACGGCTTCGCCCGCCCCTGTCCGGCGGCGGCGGCGGCGACGGCGGCGGTCGCCCCGGTCAGCGCCTTGGCCGGCGCGGTCGAGGGCGCCTCATCGGGTTCGTAAACGAACCAGGCGACCAGGACCCCGACCCCCAGGGTGGAGGCGGCCGCCAGGACCAGCGCTAGCCAGGGCACCTCGCTCTCCTCCTCGCCTTCGCCGGCACGGACCACCTCTGCCGCATCCTCCCGGGTCGTCGGTTCAGGCGGCGGCTCGGGCGGCGGCGGCGCTGCCTCGACATCGGCGACGAACGTCAGGTCGACCTGGCGACCGGCCCCGTCCGTCAGCCGCACCATAACCTCTTGGCGTCCCCCCGCAACGTCCGAGGGGGCCATCAGGTCCACGCGCACGCGCCGGCCATCGAGGAGGGGCGCGAAAGGACGGTCGACAAGGCCGCCCTCGACATCGCCCACCGCGCCCACTCGAACATGGCTGCCGCCGGTCGCCTCGGCGATGCGGCGCAGGCTCTGGGCGGCGAGGCTGGACCCCTCGACCGGCGGATAGACAATGGCGGTCACCGCGACATCCGCCGCCAATGCCCGCGCGATCACGTCGTCGGCGGAGAACGCGGTGTCCTCGGCCTTGCCGTCGGAGAAGACGAAGAGCTGGCGGCGGGTTCTCCCGCTTTCCGCCAGGATCCGCACCCCGTCGATGAGCGATTCATAAAGGGCGGTCTCCCGCCCGAGCGCCTGCAGCGCGGAGAGCGCCGCGACCAGCGCCGGCCGCTCCTGGTCGAAGCCGGCCACGACCTCGATCCCCCGGTCGAAGCGCGCAAGCGCCGCCGACAGGCGCGCCGGTGCCGTCTCGACCAGTCGTGCGATGGTGGCCGCCGCCGTGCGCACCGACTCCGCCCGGCGCGGGTCGCTGACATCGACCATGAACAGGGCCGCTGACGTCGTCGGCAGATCGGCCCGGGGGGCGCTGGTGGCGGCGAGTGCTGTACCATCGCTCAAGCTCGCGGAGACCTGGGTGATCGCCGATCCGTCGAGCCGGCGGGCGTCCACGACCAGCGTCGGCGGGCCGGGATCGACGACGCGGACGGAAACGCCCTGGTCGATCCGCGTCTCCGCCCGCGCGACCGGTGGCAGGAGACACAGGACGAGGAGAGCGAGGACGGCGGTGCATCCGGGGCCGAAACCCGGGCTCATCGCTCGAACAGGCGGTTGATGAGGTTGTCGAGACAATACTGGCCCGCCCGGTTCAGCGTGGTTTCCTCGTAGCCCTGTGCCAGATGCATGAGGAAAACCAGGATACCCGACAAAATCAGGGCAAGCACGGTCGTGTAGAACGCCGTGCCGAGCTTCACCGTCATTTCGACCAGGACGACCAGGTCGCCCTCGAAGGCGCCGGGCGTGCGTTCCAGGGCCTGGGCGATGCCGACCACGGTGCCGAAGAAGCCCAGGGTCGGGATCACCCAGACGATGTAGCGCAGCATGTTGTAGGCGAGTTCGATCTCGTGCATCGACAGCTCGAGGCTGGCGGCGAGCAGGCTTTGCGCCCGGTCGGTCGATCCGGACAGCTGGAACTGCCGGACGACCCGCTGGATCAGGTGCGGCAGGAAGCGGTCGGCGCGCGTCGGGTCGCGCGTCACCCGCTCCCAGATCACCGGCAGCGTCTCCGCTTCCAGAAGCACGCTCGGGTCCTCCGGCAAATAGCCGGCGTCCAGCTCCTCCGCCTCGCGGCGACCGGCGATCCGGCGGGCCGCGATCTCGCCGAGGCCGAGGAAGAACACCAGCCACATGACGTTCTGGATCGAGATGGGCAGCCCGTCGATGAATTCCGGGTCGATCAGGATCTGCTGCAGCTTCGGGTCGAGCGGGGCGAGGTGCAGGATCGCCAGGAACAGGAGGCCGAGGAGGAAGCTGGCGCCCCCGGCCACCAGGCGCAGGCGGCGCGCACGCGCACC
>CAYNIS010000202.1:0-6616 GCA_964397055.1 uncultured Rhodospirillaceae bacterium
GTGCGCGACGGCAAGGTCACCATCCGCCCGCTCGCCGGCACCCGCAAGCGCGGGGCGACGCCGGAAGAGGACCGCGCGCTCGCCGAGGAGTTGCTGTCGGATCCGAAGGAGCGGGCGGAGCACCTGATGCTGCTCGATCTCGGCCGCAACGATGTCGGGCGGGTCGCGAAGATCGGGTCGGTCAAGGTGACCGAGCAGTTCGTCGTCGAGTACTACAGCCATGTCATGCACATCTCCTCCAACGTCGAGGGCGAGCTCGACACCGAACGGTTCGACGCGCTCGACGCGCTGATTGCCGGCTTCCCCGCGGGCACGCTTTCGGGCGCGCCCAAGGTCCGGGCGATGGCGATCATCGACGAGGTGGAGGTCGCCCGCCGCGGGCTTTATGCCGGCTGTGTCGGCTATTTCGGCGCCAACGGAACCATGGACACCTGCATCGCCCTGCGCACGGCGGTGGTCAAGGACGACACCATTCATATCCAGGCCGGCGGCGGGGTGGTCGCCGACAGCGAACCGGAGTTCGAGTACGAGGAGACGGTCAGCAAGGCGAAGGCGCTGATCCGGGCGGCGCTGGAGGCCTCGGCCCTCGAAACGCAGTCGGCCTCCGGCAGCAACACCTGATCGGGGACACGGCCGTCAGCCGGCGTTGCCCTGCTCCTCGGCGATCGTCATCCCGCCATACTCGACGACAGCACTGACCGGGGCCAGGACGAAGCCGCGCTCCGCCAGGGTCGGCAGCCACCTCTCAAGGGCCGCGAGGGTTGCCCGGTGCGGGTGGCCGATGCCGATCGCCACCCCGTGGCGCCGTGCCACCGCCTCGATCTGGGAGAGGGCGCGGGCAATCGCCGCCGGGTCCAGTTCGTGGTCGATGAAGACGTCGCGCGCCGCCGTCGCGACGCCGAGTTGCCGGGCAAGGCGGAAGCCCTTGGAACTGCCACTGGTGCGACTGTCGAGGTAGAGCAGACCACGCCGCCCAAGCTCTCCGATGACCGCCTGCATCTGCACGGGATCGGAGGTGAAGCGGCTGCCCATGTGGTTGTTTATGCCGACATAGCCGTCGAACCGATCGAGGGCGGCGGTCAGGCGCGCGACGTTGTCGGCCGGCGACAGACCGGTCAGGAGGGCGTCCGGCCCCGGGTTCTTGGTGTCTGACGTCGGCTGCATCGGCATGTGGAGCATCAGCTCATGCCCTGCCGCGCGCGCCTTCGCCGTCTGCCGCGGCAGATCGGTTCCATAGGGCAGGTACGCGAGCGTCAGCGGCCCGGGCAGCGCCAGGACGCGGTCATTGATGCGGGAATTGAGGCCGAGGTCGTCGATCACGACGACGATCACCGGGCGGCCGGCCGGCAGGGCGACCGGAACGGCATGCCGCACCCAGGGCGGCCTTTCGCCGGGGGGCCGCGCCGCCGCGCGGGCCGCGATCGCCTGCCATTCCATGCGGATCGACCAGCCCCCCGCGAGCGGTCCGGGTCCGCTGTCGTGCCCGGGTTCGGGCACACCCTCCTCCTCAAGGGCCGCAAGCTCCGCCGACGTCGGCGCGGTCCCCGTCTCTTGCGGAGTCGAGGGACGTGGCGGCGGCGGCAGGCGGCGGCCGCGGACCACCGCGATATCGACGGGGGACGTCGACGCCGGCGGTTCCTGGCCGGGTCGTTCCGATCGGCGGTGCCTGACCGGCGGCTGGAAGTATGCCCCCGGGCCACGGCTGCGGCCGTTGCCGTCGCGGGTGATGGTTCCCGCTTGCGCCGCGGATGTGCCGGTTCCGGCATCGTCGTGGGAGCGGCGACCGCTCTCGACGCCGAGGACATAGACCGCACTCGCCGACCCGGCGACCGCGATCAGCATCACGACCAGAACGGCACCGCGCATGACGCCCGACCTGACGGCATCGATCATGCGGGCCGGGCGTTCCCCGGCTCTGCCGAAACTCTTCGGGGGTTTGGCGCCCGCCATGCCGCCTCGCGTCGTCATCCGATATGGCAACTCTACCAGACTGACGGTGGCCGCCGCGACGGCTGGAAATCGCTCCGTTCCATCCCTAGGCTAGGGTTTCCTCCGATGCCAGCCCCGGACGCGATGCTGCCATGATCCTCCTGATCGACAACTACGACAGCTTCACCTTCAATCTCGTGCAGTTCCTGGGCGACCTCCAGCAGCGATCGGTCGTTCACCGCAACGACAAGATCACGCCGGACGCAGCCCTCGGCCTCGGCGCCGATGCCATCGTCATCTCGCCCGGGCCCTGCGATCCGGACCGGGCGGGCATCTGCCTCGACCTGATCCGAGCCAATGCCGCGCGCGGAACCGCGGCGATCCCGCTCCTGGGCGTGTGCCTGGGCCATCAGTCGCTGGGCCAGGCTTTTGGCGGCAAGGTGATCCGCGGACCCGTACCGATGCACGGCAAACTCTCGCCGATCCACCACGACGGCGGCGGCGTCCTGGCCGGCCTGCCGAGTCCGTTCGCGGCGACCCGCTATCACTCCCTGATCGTCGAGCGGGCGAGCCTGCCCGACGTCTTCGAGATCGATGGCGAAACGCGCGAGGATTCGGGCGACCCCGGCATCGTCATGGCGATGCACCACAAGACGCTGCCGTTCTATGGCGTCCAGTTCCATCCGGAGAGTATTGCGTCCGAGCACGGCCACCGGGTGCTGTCGAACTTCCTGGCAGGCCGGCCGCTGTCGGCCGCCGCGTAAGGGCACCCCGTTACGAAGACGCTGCGGAACCGCGATCGATGAGTGTCGAGGGTAACAATCTGAAGCCGGTCCTGGCGCGGCTCGCCGACGGTGCCCGCCTGGATGAAGCGGACGCCGAAGCCGCGTTCGAGACGATCATGTCGGGCGGGGCCACACCGGCCCAGATCGCCGCCTTCCTGATGGCGCTGCGCCTGCGTGGCGAAACCGTGGAGGAGATCACCGGGGCGGCCCGCATCATGCGCGCGAAGGCGTTGTCGATCCGGGCGCCGGAAGGGGCTGTCGACTGCTGCGGGACCGGCGGCGACGGGGCCGGTACCGTCAACATCTCGACCGCCGTCTCCTTCGTCGTCGCCGGCGCGGGTGTACCGGTCGCAAAGCACGGCAACCGGGCGGCCTCCTCGAAATCGGGGGCGGCGGACGTGCTTTCCGCCCTCGGCGTCAACCTGGACGCCGCGCCGGAGGTGCTCGAAGCATCCCTCGCCCGTGACAACATCTGCTTCCTGATGGCACCGAAGCACCACAGTGCGATGAAGAACGTGGTGCCGGTACGCCAGGATCTGGGCCTGCGCACGATCTTCAACTACCTGGGCCCGCTGTCGAACCCGGCGGGCACCAGGCGCCAGGTGATCGGCGTGTTCGCCCGCGAGTGGCTGGAACCGCTGGCAACCGTCCTCGGCCGGTTGGGGGCGGAGGCGGCCTGGGTGGTCCACGGTTCCGACGGCCTCGACGAACTGACCACCACCGGTGCGAGCTTCGTCGCGGCGCTGAAGGACGGGGCGGTCACGACGTTCGAGGTGACGCCGGAGGATGCGGGCCTGCCGCGCGCCGGCCTCGACGACCTGCGCGGCGGTGATCCCGCGACCAATGCCACGCTCCTGAAGGCGGTCCTGGACGGCCAGCAGGGCGCCTACCGCAACATCGTCCTCCTCAACGCGGCGGCCGTCCTGATCGTGGCCGGCAAGGCGGCAACGCTGAAGGAAGGGGCCGGCATTGCCGCTGACGCGATCGACAGTGGCCGGGCAGCCGCCGCCCTCGCGGGCCTCGTTGCCGCGACCAACGCGGGCTAGGCAGCGACGATGTCCGATGTCCTGGCACGCATCTGTGCCGACAAGCGCGCGGAAGTCGCGCGCCGCAAGGCAGCCCGCCCCTTGAGCGAGGTCGAGGCGGCGGCGGCCGCGGCGGATCGGCCGCGCGGCTTCATTGCCGCACTTCGGGCGAAGCACGAGGCCGGCCGTCATGCGCTGATTGCCGAGATCAAGAAGGCAAGCCCCTCCAAGGGGCTGATTCGCGCCGATTTCGACCCGCCCGAACTCGCCCGCGCCTATGCCGACGGCGGGGCTGCGTGCCTGTCGGTGCTGACCGACGTGCCGTATTTCCAGGGCGACGACAGCTATCTGGTTGCCGCGCGCGCCGCGGTCGGCCTGCCGGTCCTGCGCAAGGACTTCATCCTCGAGCCCTACCAGGTGGTCGAAGCCCGAGCCCTCGGCGCGGACTGCCTCCTGCTGATCATGGCCGCCCTCGACGACGCAGAGGCGACGGAACTGGAGCAGGTGGCCATCGGCCTCGGCCTCGATGTCCTGGTGGAGGTCCACGACGGTGCGGAACTCGACCGGGCGCTGCGCCTCGAATCGCCGCTGATCGGCATCAACAACCGCAACCTGAAGACGCTCGAGGTCGACCTCGCGACGACTGAGGAACTGGCGGCACGCGTGCCCGCCGACCGTCTCCTGGTCAGCGAAAGCGGCCTCTACACGACCGCCGATCTCGACCGCATGGCGAGGGTCGGGGCGCGGACCTTCCTGGTCGGCGAGTCGCTCATGCGCCAGGCGGATGTGACCGCGGCCACGCGCACCCTCCTCGGCATCGCTCCGTGACCGGGCTCAGCCATATCGGCGCGGACGGGACGGCCCGCATGGTCGATGTCACCGACAAGCCGGTGACCGGCCGAACCGCGACCGCCCGCGGGCATGTCGCCATGGCACCGGCAACGATCCGCATGATCGCCGACGGGACGGCCCCGAAGGGCGATGTCCTCGCGGCCGCGCGCATCGCCGGGATCATGGCGGCGAAGCGCACGGGTGACCTGATCCCGCTCTGCCATCCGCTGCCGATCGAGGCGGTGACGGTCGATCTGATGCCTGATGCCGACGCCGGCCGGGTGGAGATCAGCGCCACCTGCCGGACCACCGGCCGCACGGGCGTGGAGATGGAGGCGCTGACGGCGGTCTCGATCGCCGCGCTGACGCTCTACGACATGGTGAAGGCCGTCGACAAAGCGATGGTGATCGGGGACATCCGCCTGGTCGCCAAGACCGGCGGCCGTTCCGGCGACATCGACCGCGACCCGGTCCCGGACAGGGTGACTTCGTGATCCCGGTCGACGAGGCCCGGGGGCGCATCCTCGCCGCCGCGCGCCCGGTCGGCTCCGAAACGGTCTCGGTCATTGACGCCGCGGGCCGTGTCCTCGCCCGCGACATCATCGCCCGCGTCACCCAGCCGCCGCAGGATGTCTCCGCCATGGACGGCTACGCCGTGCGCGCCGACGACGTCGCTGGCCTGCCGGCGCGGCTCAGGGTGATCGGGGCTGCCCCGGCCGGGCATCTGTTCGAGGGAGAGGTCGGCACGGGCGAGGCCGTGCGCATCTTCACCGGTGGTTTCGTGCCGGCCGGCGCCGACACCATCGTGATCCAGGAAGATACCGACCAGGGCACACCGACGGTCACCGTCACGGCCGCGCCGGCCAGGGGTCGACACATCCGCCGCCAAGGCCTCGACTTCGAATCGGGGGCGCCGGTCATAACCGCCCCAAGACGGCTGACCGCCCGCGATGTCGGCTTGGCGGCCGCCGCCAATGTTCCGTGGGTCGAGGTGCACAGGCGCCCGGTGGTCGCCCTGCTCGCCACCGGGGACGAGATCGTCCAGCCGGGCGAACCGGTCGGCCCCGGCCAGATCGTCAGTGCGAACACGCCGGGGCTCAAGGCGCTGGTCGAGGCGGATGGCGCGATCGCGCTCAATCTCGGGGTCGCAGCCGATACCCTCGACGACCTCGCCGCCCGCGCGAGCGGGGGACGGTCGGCGGACATCCTGGTCACCACCGGCGGTGCCTCGGTCGGTGATCACGATCTGGTGCAGGCCGCACTCGCCCCCGAAGGTCTCGCCGTTGACTTCTGGAAGATCGCGATGCGGCCGGGAAAGCCCTTGATGTTCGGGCGACTGGGCTCGACGCTGGTCCTGGGGCTCCCTGGCAACCCGGTTTCCGCGATGGTCTGCGCCCATCTCTTCCTGCGCCCGCTGATTGCTGCACTCCAGGGCCTGCCCGCCGCTGCCCCTGCGCTGGAAACGGCGGTCCTTGGCGCGGACATGGCGGAGAACGACCGGCGCGAGGACTATGTCCGGGCCACCCTGGCAGTTGATGCCGAGGGCCGATCGGTCGCCACCCCGTTCCCGGTCCAGGACAGCTCGATGATGTCGCGGCTGGCTGCCGCCGACTGCCTGATCCAGCGGACCCCGCATGCGCCGGCGGCCGTCGCCGGCACGCCGGTTCGGGTCCTTCGACTGGCGGGCTGTTGACCCGACGGACCGTCCCGGACAAGTCGAAAGTCACGTTTCGTTTTATCTATGTTCAGAGAACGTTTCGTGATTTAAGCTCCCTTTCGGGGTGAGCCGGAGTACCGACCGAAATTTCGGCAGCCTTCGTGTTTCGAGACTGGCCAATTGGGACGTGCGCCATGCTCACTCGCAAGCAGCAGGAACTCCTGACCTTCATCCGCGCGCGGGTCGCCGAGAATGACGGCATCGCCCCGTCTTTCGAGGAAATGAAGGACGCGGTCGGCCTCAAGTCGAAGTCGGGCATCCACCGGCTCATCACGGCGCTGGAGGAACGCGGTTTCATCCGCCGGCTGCCGCACCGCGCGCGCGCCATT
>CAYNIS010000203.1:0-6577 GCA_964397055.1 uncultured Rhodospirillaceae bacterium
TTTTACATTTCAACCAGGAAGGCGCCGTAGTCGGTGATGTTGGTGACCCGGCCCTGGAACTTCACGCCGATCGGGTACTTGTGCTCGACACCCTCCCACGGGTCGGCCTCGAGCTGCTTCATGCCGAGCGAGATGCGCTGGGTTTCGGGGTTGAAGCGGATCACCTGGACGGTGACGGTCTGGCCGATCTGCAGGGCCTCGGACGGGTGGTTGACCCGGCGCCAGGCGATGTCGGTGACGTGCAGCAGGCCGTCGACACCGCCGAGATCGACGAAGGCGCCGTAGTCGGTGATGTTCTTGACCACGCCCTGGAGCACCTGACCCTCCTTGAGCGAGGCGACCAGTTCCGAACGGGCTTCGGCCCGGCTCTCCTCCAGGACGGCGCGGCGGGAGACGACGATGTTGCCGCGCGCCCGGTCCATCTTGAGGATCTGGAACGGCTGCGGCGTGCCGAGCAGCGGGGTGACGTCGCGCACCGGGCGGATGTCGACCTGGCTGCCGGGCAGGAAGGCGACGGCGCCGTTGAGGTCGACGGTGAAGCCGCCCTTGACCCGGCCGAAGATGACCCCGGTGACGCGTTCGGAATTCTTGAACCCTTGCTCGAGCGCCTTCCAGGCCTCTTCCCGCTTCGCCTTCTCGCGGCTGAGGACGGCATCGCCGTTCTTGTCCTCGACCCGGTCGACGAACACTTCGACCTCGTCGCCCGGCTTGATCTCCGCCGCGCCGCCGGGCGGGGCGAATTCCTTGAGCGGGACCCGACCTTCGGATTTCAGGCCGACGTCGATCAGCGCCATGTCGTTCTCGATGGCGATGACCCGGCCCTTGAGCACGGTACCCTCGAAGCCGTCGGTCTGGCCGAGGGATTCCTCAAGAAGGTCGGCGAAGTTCTCGCCGCCGGTCATGGCCGCCGTCAGGTCGGGGTCATCCAGGGCTTCGGCGAAGGCGATATTAGCCATTCAGTCCTCGAAACAGGGGTTGGGGTTGCACGGGATGAGCACGGCATCGCGCCACGGACGGTTTCTGGCTCTGGGCCTCGATCTGTCAGGTCCGGGTGCTTGACGTGTCTTGCCCGAGGGTCTTCGCGATAACGTCGAGGGCGGCGGCGAAGGCCGCTTCGGCGTCCAGCGTCGAGGTGTCGAGCAAAAACGCGTCCGCGGCAGCACTCAACGGCGCTACCTGCCGTTGCCTGTCACGGGCGTCTCGGTTCTTCAGGTCCTCCAGGACCCCGTCATAGGTAGCCTCTCCCCCGCGACCGAGCAACTCCTTGAGCCGCCGCTCGGCCCGGATCTCGACCGAAGCCGTGACAAACAGCTTCAAATCGGCCTCCGGACACACCACCGTGCCGATATCGCGGCCGTCCAGGACCGCCCCCGGACGCCCATCGGGGGGCGACTCGGCAAACGCACGCTGACTGTCGAGCAGGGCCGCGCGTACATCCCGATGCACCGCCACGCGCGACGCGGCGACCGCCGTCTCGTCATTGCGCAGGGCCGGGTCGTCGCCCAGGCCGGCGGCGAGGTGATCGGCCACCCGGCGTGCCGCGTTGGTCGCGGCCGCCGCGTCGTCGGGATCGGTCCCCGCCCGGGTGACGGCCAGGCCGACCACCCGGTAGAGCCCCCCGGTGTCGAGATAGGCGAAGCCGTAGGCTGCCGCGATGCGCCGCGCGATCGTGCCCTTGCCGCTGGCCGCCGGCCCGTCGACCGCGATCACCCAGGCCGGTCCCCGCCGGCGCGCGGGATCGAGGGCTGTCGGCCTGTTTGCCGCCGGATCAGGCATCACCGGACCCCTTCTCCGCGATGTCCGCTCCCAGCCCGTTCATCAGCCCGACGAAATCCGGGAAGCTGGTGCCGATGGCGGTGGCATCGTCGATCGCCACAGGCGCTCCTGACGCCAGGCCCATGATCAGGAAGCTCATCGCGATTCGGTGGTCGTGATCGGTCGCGATCGTCGCCCCGCCCGCCGGCGGCCGGCCGGTGCCGTGCACGACCAGGTGCTCCTCCCCGGCCTCGACCGCAACACCGGAGCGGTCCAGCCCCTGCGCGATCATCGCCAGCCGGTCGCTTTCCTTCACGCGCAGTTCGGCCAGCCCCGCCATGTCGGTCGGCCCGTCGGCGAAGGCCGCGGCGATCGACAACACCGGGTACTCGTCGATCATGGAGGCGGCACGTTCGGCGGGTACCTTCACCCCCTTGAGGGCCGAGTGGCGCGCGACGATGTCGGCAACCGGCTCGCCCGACTGGTCGCGCCGGGTCTCGAGCTGGAGGTCGGCCCCCATCTCGATCAGCGTCTCGATCAGCCCGATCCGGTGCGGATTCATAAGCACCCCCGGCAGGGTGATTTCCGAGCCCGGGGTGATCAGGGCCCCGACGATGAGGAAGGCGGCGGACGACGGGTCGGCCGGCACGGTCACGTCCCGGGCGGCCAGTTCCGGCTGTCCGGTCAGGGTGACGGTGCGCGCGCCCGCCTCATCGGTCGCGGTTTCGATGAGGGCGCCGAAATGGCGCAGCATCAGTTCCGAATGGTCGCGGGTCGGCACCGGCTCGATCACCGTGGTGTCGCCCGCGGTGTTCAGGCCGGCGAACAGCACCGCCGACTTCACCTGGGCCGAGGCCACCGGCAGGCGGTAGGTGACCGGCACCGGCTCCACGGCCCCGATGACGGCGAGCGGCAGGCGCCCGCCGGAGCGCGAGACGAATTGCGCGCCGAACTCCTGGAGCGGGGTCGTCACGCGCGCCATCGGCCGGCGGCGCAGGGAGACGTCGCCGGTGACGAAGGCGGTGATCGGCTGGGTCGCGAGAAAGCCGAGCAGGAGCCTGGCGCTGGTGCCGCTGTTGCCGAGGTCGAGGATGTCCGCCGGCTCGGCGAATCCGCCGACCCCGACGCCGTCGACTTCCCAGCGCCCGCCGTCGAGGCGCCGGATGCCGGCACCCAGCGCGCGCAGGGCCTCGGCGGTGCCGATCACATCCGCCCCTTCCAGAAGGCCGTCGATGCGGGTCGTGCCGATCGCACTCGCCCCCAGCATCAAGGCCCGGTGGGAGATCGACTTGTCGCCCGGCACGGTGACCCGGCCGGCAAGCGCGCGGGCCCGGCGGGAAATCAGCGGGCGGGGTTGTGAGGCGTCGGCGGCCAAGGGCGGCCCTCCCCCTTCTCAGACGGTTTCGACGTGGCGCCGGGCGCATATCACAGATGGCCCCGATCACGGAACCGGACGCGGTGCCGGGCAGGGCCGCGCGGCATGCTGGGGGTTGAAGTCGCCGGCGCCGCGCACCATAACCGCACCTTCGCCCGGGTCCGGCCCGGGCAGCTCGATGGTGGAGGGATACGGTGGCCAAGCCCGAATGGGGAATGAAGCGCATCTGCCCCAATTGCGGCACGCGATACTACGACATGCGGCGCCTGCCCCCGGTGTGCCCGGCCTGCGGCACGTCCTATGACCCGGATGCGCTCCTGCGGTCGCGCCGCAGCCGGTCGGCCGCGGCGGAGGAGACCAAGCCGTCCAAGGCGGCCGCCGCCAAGGCCGCCGCCCCGGTCGCGGCCGAGGTCGCGGCCGAGGATGTGGAGGACATCGAGGATGTCGCCGATCAGGAGGATGTGGAGACGATCGAGGAGGACGAGGCGGCAGAGGACGGCGTGATCGAGGACGTGACCGAACTCGGCGACGACGACGACGAGATGCCGGAGGTGGTCGAGGAGAGCGACGAGGAAGACCGCTAGGGCGGGGCCGTCGACGGACCGACAATCTGGAAGCCGGGCTTGCCAGACGGCCGGCCTTGCGGTAATTATCGGGTTTCGCGGATCGGGCTCTGATGCACGATCCGTCCCAGCGGTGGGGCCATAGCTCAGCTGGGAGAGCGCTACAATGGCATTGTAGAGGTCAGCGGTTCGATCCCGCTTGGCTCCACCAACTCCGCCCCCCAGGGCTTTTTTCCAGACTTCCCCCAACGCGTCTCGCCCCGCACCGTAAGGCTGGTGCGGGCGGATCGGCACGGTTCGCCGAGCCTGAATGCACGAAGGGTCGGCAACAGTTTTCCCCCCGTTTTTCAGCGTGGAGGATTGCTGCCTGCTGTCGGTGAGGTTTGCGCGCTCGAAACCGGAAATCGCACCCGGTGACATCGGAGCCTTCATGCGGATTTCCGGTGGCGACGGAGAAAGGGCCCGGCCACCCCCCACGCGGCCGGGCCTTGGTCCCCTATTCCGCAGTCAGCTGTGCAACGGCCCCGGTCCAGTCCTCGAGATGGTAGGTGAGCGTGATCCGACCGTCCTCGACGGTCACGATGTCGATGGACATGGCCTCGAAGCTTTTGCCGGTGGCGGGGTCGACGCCGAAGAACGGGCCGACCGGGGTGCCGCGGAAAAGACTGCGGACTACGAAGCGTCCATCGCCAAGGTCGATGATCTCCTGCGGCTCCCACTCGAGGTCCGGCACCACCTCCCCCAGAAAGGCGATCGTGTTGAGCATGCCTTGCGCGCCTGCGCCGCCCGGCGGGGTCGGGATCGAGACGACGTCGGGCGAGAAGACCTCGTAGTACCTCTCCTCCGTCGTTCCGGCCGGGTCCGTCAGGATGTCGGCATAGAAGGCGCGCACGGTGTCGATGTCATCGGCGAAGGCCGGTCCGGCGAGTGCGGCGATCGCAAGGGCTGCTGCAGTAAGGGTCTTTCTCATCAGTCGTGGTCCTTTCGGGCTTGTCGGAGAAAAGTGATGGTCAGGCGTCGGCACCGCCCAGGACGCCGTCGAGCTGCATCTCCTTCAGGAGCGCGTCCTGCCGCGGCTGGGTGAAGGCGTTCACTTCGTCGACGCCCCAGGTGATGCCGACGACCGTGCGCGTGGGGCGCTTGCCGGGGGCGCTGTCGGCGAGCGCGAGATAGGCGTCGACCACCAGTTGCGGATCGGGGGCGGCATCGCTCGCCAACATGTCGGCGAAGCCCGCGATCATACTGGCGGGCAAACCGGCGAGGTCGCCGTAGGACGAAAGGACATCCGTGCGGGCGGGCGGCTTGCCGGCGGCGAGCAGGTTGGACGGGAACGGCCCAGGCTCCACCAGCGCCACGTCGATGCCGAAAGGCGCCACCTCATAGCGCAGGCTCTGGCTATAGGCCTCGAGTGCGTGTTTCGTCGCGCAGTAGGTGCCGAAGAAGGGCACCGAGACGCGCCCGGCGATGGAGCTCGTGTTGACGATCAGGCCCCCGCCGGCGGCCCGCATCGAGGGAAGCACCGCCTGCATCGCGCGGATCGCGCCGAAATAGTTTGTGTCCATCTGCTCATGGGCCTGCGCGACGCTGTAGGCCTCGGTCATGCCGATATACATGATGCCAGCGTTGTTGATCAGGATCTCGACCGGGCCTTCGGCAAGGATGCCGGCGAAGCCCTCGGCCACCGAGGCGTCGCTGGTGACATCCATCTCGGTGATGGCAATGCGCGGGGAATAGGCCTCCAGCTCGGCCCTCTTCGCGGCGTTGCGCCCCTCGGCCTCGCGCATTGTGCCCCAGACGCGATCCCCGCGGTCCGCGAAGGCGCGAACCGCCGCCGCGCCGAATCCGCTGCTGGCTCCCGTGATGACGACCGTTCTTCCGGTGTCCGACATGCTTGGTTCCCCTGCTTGCGCCTCGTGTTACCGACTGGTACGAATATTTATGGCGCCCCGTCAAGAGATAAAATACCGACTAGTACTAAAATGAGTGATGACGATTCGAAACGCGCGCGCGGCAGGCCGCGGACAATGAACGCCGGGGAGGTGCTCGACGTCGCGATGACCGCGTATTGGCAAAGCGATCCGTCGGACGTGTCGGTCAACGCGATCTGCCAGATGGCAGGCGTCTCCAAGCCCTCGCTCTACCGCGAGTTCGGAAGCGAGGATGGGCTGACCCGAGCCGTTCTCGACAGCTACGCCGAGAAGGTTCTCTCGGCGGTGTTCTCGATCCTGCAGGGCGGAACGGGGCTGCTCGACACACTCGCCGCCCTGGTCGACTTCGCCACCGCGGACCCGCGCATGGAAACCGGCTGCCTGTTCTACAAGATGCGCGCGGGCAAGCACCGCCTCGGGCCCGCGACGCGCGCGCGCGTGGAGGAGATCGACGCGGCCGCGCAGGCCGCGTACGCGGCCTTCCTGCAGTCCTGTCGCGATGCTGAGGGCCGGCCCGACGGGCTTTCGGTCGAGGCCGGGGCAAAGTACCTCGCTGAGCAACTGGCGCTTGCCATTACCCAACGCGCCTCCGGCGAAGACCCCGCCCGCATCCGGGAGATGATGACCCTTGCGCTGTCAGTTCTCACCCGCCCGGTACCGACGGCGCAACGCCATTGAGCAGATGTTCAGTCGACCCAAAGACCGCGGGCGCATCGTCGGGCGTTTCGATCGCATCGCTGCAGGATTCCCCGCCGCGGTTCGGAGCGTCATCGACGGGGCTGTCGAGCTCCGTACCGGCCGTGTCGGCGCCATGGCCGATGACCAGCGCCACTCGGCGCGCCCGACCAACGGCCTGGTTGCACGGTGCTGGCACACGCGCTGGGGTCGACGGCGGGGGCCATGGGGCGCAGCGGGTCCTGGGGCGCCCACCGCAGAGCACCCGCTCCGGGAGCCCG
>CAYNIS010000204.1:0-6563 GCA_964397055.1 uncultured Rhodospirillaceae bacterium
GGGCGGGTGCTGAGCACGAGGTCGATCAGGAGGCCGGGATAGTTGACCGGGGCGGGTACGGAATGATGCCGTTGCCCGGATACATGAGGAACCGAGGATGCGATCTGCCAGCCGGCATGGAACGTCGCCCAGCATTCGGTGGTGCGGAAAAGGTCGGCGAGGGGGTGGCGCCCGTGCGGAACGGCGATGATCTCGTCCGACTTGATCGCGACCCCGTTCTCCAGCGCGATGTCGCGCGCGTGCTGGCTGCCCGGCCAGAGCACGTCGGGCGACTGCGAGAGCAGGGTCTGGTCCGACACCATCTCGATCGAGCCGGCCTTGCGCACGTCGATATGGACGCCGTGGCGCCCGGTCAGGATGTCCTGGACCTCCTCGTTCTCCAGGAAGGCGACCTTCTCGCCGCCGATGAAGCCCATGACCTCCACCCGCGCCACCGACGGGCCGGTGAGGAGGGCCACGATCGGATCGCGCCCGTCCGGATCCTTGGGCAGGAACCCGTAGACGAGCACGGTCAGGAAAGCCACCACGAACAGGATGATGCCGTAGGTGCGCGGGGTCATGGGTGACCTTTCCCTCGTGTTCCAGTTAGGCGAACTGCCAGTCGCCGAAGATGAGCGCCAGGATCAAGGCCAGAAGCAGGAGGATGATGCCGAGGAGCTGGCGGTTGGTTGGCCCCGAGGGCTCGTCATGGCCGAGCGCCGGCCGCTTGAAGCGGGGCCGCGCGGCCGTGGCGTCGGCACCGGTATCTTCCGCAGGGGCCCGCGGGGACGGGGCGGGGGCGCCGGCTGCCCGTTCGAGGACGACCGACACGGCATCGGCGGCCCGGCCGAAGAGCCGCCAGAGCGCCCGCAGCAGGCGGCCGACGGGGCCTTCCGAGACCGCCGTGAAGAGGAAATGCAGGGCCACCGCCAGAAGGACGGCGGCAATTATCAGCGGCAGGATGCGAATGACGAAGAAGACGAGCAGAACGACCAGGCGCATCATGCCCCGCCTCCCCGGTCGGCGACCTTCTCCCGCGGGGTGAGGTCGGGCATCAACACCCCCTCCGAACGCATCTCCGTCTCGAGCAGTTCCATGCGCGTGTCGATGTCGAAGACGTCGGACTCCAGCATGCGCCGCTTGTAGTCCTGGAACACCCGTTCGAGGTCGCTCAGCATCGCGCGCATGCGCAGGATGCGGTCCTGTTCGAGATTGTGGAGCCCGATTTCCGCGATCGACGCGGCGATCTTCTCGACCTGGGTCAGGTAGTGTTGCAGGGGCTTGCGCAGACGGCGGTAGTCCTTGGCGTCGGTCGCTAGGTCATCGATCATCGACTGCGCGGCATCGGCGATGCGGGTCAGCGAGTCATGGATCTGGCCGCCCTGCAGGGACGACGCGGCAAGCCGGATGACCTGAACGCGCTCGGCCGCCGCCTGCAGCTCCCTGGCGATGCGCTTGCCGTCGAAGCCGAGGGCGGCGAGATGGGCGAAGGGATCGTCGGGCTCCAGCATCAAGGCGACCCCGCCCCACACCAGCGCCCCCAGGACCACCGACAGAACCGGCCCGACCTCCAGCGAAAACATGCCGGCGAGGATCACCGCGGCCCCGACGGCGGGTGCCAGAAGGCCTCGATGCCGGGTCAGTTGCTCCATCGGTTGCCTCTCGGCCTCTTCGCTATCGGTTGATCCCGCTCAGTTATACCCGCGGGCTCGCCGGAATGCGCGGGCCAGATCCTTGCGCCCGTCGAACACCCGCGCCCGGGTCACGCCCGCGATCGCCTCCAGCTGGCTCGGGTCGGCATTGCCGAAGGTGATCGCATGCACCGGGATGTCCCGCCCGACACTCCGGTACATCGCCTGGAACGCATTGAAGTCGCCGTCAGACTTGCCATCGGTCATCAACACCACGGCGGGAATATGGCTTTCGATCTCCGGCTGGCCGTCGAGCCAGGCCAGGGCGGCCTGGGCACACGAATAGATGTCGGTGCCGCCGCTCGGCTGCCAGGCCTGGACGCGGGCGGCCAACTGCACCAGCTCGGCGGGTCCGCGCGCCTCGATGGTCTCTCCTGGGCGGGAGGAGAAACGGATCGCCACGGTGCGGTCCTCCGCCGAGGGCTGCAGAAGGAAGCGCCGGCTGGTCGCCGGATCGAACAGGCGGGTCAGCGCCGACTTCAGCTGGGTGGCACCGTTGCCGTCCATCGAACCCGAAAAGTCGAGGCAGAGTGCCGTCAGCGACGGGCGTCTCAGCGTTTCCTGGAAAAGGGCGAGCGCCTCCTCGATGGTTTCCGGCTCCGGGAAGCGGATCGCCGACAGGGTCTTCGCTGCGTCGATCCCCCAGGCCGGATTGAACACCGCGGGATCGGCCCCCTCCAGCGTGCCGCCGAAGCCGGTGCGCCGGCCGCGCCGGATCAGCTCCCGCTGCACTTCCGGTGTGGTCAGATGTGCCTGGAGCTCGAGGAAGAAGTCCTCCTTTGCGGCATTCTCGCCCGTCGCGACGAAGCCGAGCGGGCTGTCGGCAACGGCGACGCCGTCGGTCGGATAGAGCGCGTAGAGGGTGGGCAGGCCGCGGCGCACCAGCTCCTCGTTGGTTTCGATGATGATCGCCTCGTAGTTGACCATCGCCTGATAGTCGCCGGCCTGCGCCCCTTCGAGGTAGAGCTCGGCGAGCCAGCCGGAACTGCCGGACGTCCGTTCGACCCCCTTCAACAATGTCGAGACCTCTGACCGCATGGCCTGGTTGGCCAGCATCTCCGTCGCCAGCACCTCCGGCGTGCCGGCGAGCGCATGCAGCATCGCGAGGTACATGGAGAAACCGGAATTCGACTGCGTCGCCGAGGTCATGATGAAGTCGAGCTGGCCCGACCGCACCAGTTCGACCAGTTCGGCGGTGGACACCGGGCGGTCCTTGAGGCCGAGCCGATCGGCGACCGGATCGACGACCGCGAACACCACCGGGCTCGAGGAGATGGAGGTCAGGTGCTTGACCCGGCGCCGGCCGTCGCCGAGTTCGACCCAGCGCGAATGCGCCGGCCACACCGCGTCGAACGGGACCTCCTCCTCTTCCAGCGCCAGCTTGATGTCGACGGAGCCCTGATAGTGGACGTCGCAATGCCAGCCCTGCGCCTGGCAGAACTCCGTCACGATCGGCTCCAGCGACTTGTTCTCCGAACCGGACACGATCGAGAGCGTGGTCGCGGGGTCGTGCCGGCTCTCGGGGAAGTCGAAGTCGTTGAAGAACCGGGTGAAGATGAAGCCGGCGAAGACCAGGAAGAAGATCAGCCCGGGGATGCCGGCCTTGGCCTTGCGGCGGCCCGACGGCTTGTCGTCGCTCATGTCCCTGCCCCCTCCGTCATTCAAGTTCAGGCCACGGGTGTCGCGGCGGGCGCATCCGGCAGCAAGCCGGCCTGCTGCTGGCGCAGGTCCTGTTCCGCCTTGGCCAGGGCGGCCCGGCCCTGGTTGCGCGCCTCGCGCGCCTCACCCTCCAGCTTCTCGACCTTGTCGAAGGTCTCGATCAGCTTGCCGATGGTTTCCGTCAGCACATCCACGTCGACGATCCCGCGCTGGCTCTGTTCCTGGATCGCGATCGAGTTGTCGTGCAGCTGATCGGCCATCGCCCGCATCTGTGCGTTGGTGAAGTCGGTCATCGCCTGCAGGGTTTCGATGCCGTGACGCTGGCGCAGCTGCTCGATCGCGACCACCATGGTGTTCTTCCAGGCCGGGATGGCGTGGGCGATGGCACTTTTCAGCTCCTCCACCAGGATGATGCCGGTCTGCTGCACCTGGCGGATCGTCGGCATGGTCGCGAAGGCGATCGTCTTCGACTTCTCGAGGTTCATGATCTTGCGATCCATGCGCTCGATCGCCGCCTTCAGGTCACGCACCTCCTGGGCGACCAGCATGCCGTCCGGGTCGTTGCCGGCGGCGGCCGCCCTCGCCTCGACCTCCGGCAGGACCTTGTCGCGATAGTGCTCCAGAAGCTCGTGCCCGGCGACGATGTGCAGCGCCAGTTCCTTGAAGTTCTCGGCATTCTGGTCGAACAGCTTGTCGAGCACGATGATGCCGCGCTGGACCTCCATGATGTGGTCCTCGATCTGGGCGGCGATGCCGTCGATCTGCCCGCGCGCGGTCTGGAAGCGGTCGGCGAACTTCTGAACCTCCCGCTTCACGTTGAAGAACAGGCGCGCGAAGAATCCCTCCTTCTCCTTGAGCTGGCTGGCGTCGAGGCCCTGCGCGATCAGCTTCATCTCGCTCAGGCGCTCGTGCACCGGCCCGGTGTCCTTCGACATCACCTGTTCGAGGACGCTGTCGGCGAACGCCGCCATCTCCTGTTCGGAACGGGTGCCGAAACCGAGCACGCTGGTCGCCGACGTGACGTCGACCGTCTGCTTGATCTGGTCGATGCGTTCCCGGTCCTCGGTCTCCACGCCGCCCTTGTTCTCCGGGTCGAGCATCAGGAAGGCGGCGTCGATCGGGCGCGGGACGACAGCGGTGGAGGTCATGACGGGCGGGCTCCTTGAACGACGGGCAAGCACGGGAAAGGCGGTTCCTGCCGCCTCTTCTATTGCGACGGTGGTCTCAACAAGGGGTTAACCATCCGCTAAACTGTTTGCACTATCCGCCTCCCCCACCCAAGAAAGCCAGCGCCATGCCCGTCCCGGGCGGCTTCGCCAACATCGTTCGGGCCCTGGGCCACCGGAACTTCGGCATCTATGTCGCCGGCAACATCCTCTCCCTTTCCGGAAACTGGCTGCAGCGGCTGGCGGTCGGCTGGCTGACCTGGGAGTTGACCCACTCGCCGGCGTGGCTCGGCCTCGTCGTGTTCGCCGACCTCTTCCCCTCGGTGCTGGTGGCACCGATCGCCGGGGCCGCCGCCGACCGCTGGGACCGGCTGGCCTTGCTGAAGGTGACCCACCGGGCGGCGGGTGTCGTCAGCCTCGCCATTGCCAGCCTGACCGCGGCCGGGCTGATCACGGTCGGAATCCTCGCTGTCCTGACCGCGTGCCTGGGCCTCTGCCTCGGCTTCAGCCAGGCGACCCGGCTCGCGCTGGTGCCCAACCTGGTACCGCGGGAGGACCTCAAGACCGCCCTCGCGATCAACGCGCTCACCTTCAACATGGCGCGTTTCGTGGGAGCCGCCCTCGCCGGGTTCCTGATCGCCTGGGTGTCGGTCGCGGCGGCGTTCTTCGTGGTGACGGCCAGCTTCGCGCTGTTCCTGGTCGCCCTCCACATGATGCGCCCGGAAGAAGCGCACGCCGACGCCCGGCCGACGGGGCCGTCGCCGGCGGAGCAGCCGAGCCTGCTGGCCGACGCGGCCGCGGGCCTGACCTATGTCGCCGGCCACCGGGGGATCGGCCCGGTGCTCCTCAACCTCTGTGTTCTTTCGGTGTGCATCCGCCCGCTGGTCGAGCTTCTGCCCGGCTTCGTCGAAGCGATCTTCGCGTCCGGGGCCGGCGGCCTGTCGATCCTGACGGCGGCGATCGGCTGCGGCGCGATCACCAATGGCCTCTACCTCGCCCAACGCCAGTCGAGCGACGGCCTGGTCGCCTATGTCGTCGTCAACACGGCCCTTCTCTGCGCCACCGCCGTCGCCTTCATGGCGGCACCGGAGCTGGCGGAGATCGCCAGCCGGCAATCGGGGCTGGAGATCACCGCCTTCCAGATGTCGATCCCGTTCGCCGTCCTCGCCGGGTTCTCCATGCTCGGCACCGCGGTCGGCACGCAGACACTCGTCCAGTTGGCGGTCGATCCGGCGATGCGCGGCCGCACCTTGAGCCTCTATGCGCTGATCATCCGCGGCGCCCCCGCCGCCGGTTCGCTGATCATGGGTGGGGCGGCCGACATTCTGGAGGCCGGAATGCCGCTCCAAATGGCGTTGCGCCTGCCGATCCTGGCCGGCGTCGCGATCGCCGCCTGCTTCCTGGTGCGCCTGTTCCTGGTCCATGTCGCCGTCGACCGGGCGCTCGCCGGGGCCGAGCGGGCCAGTGCCAAGGCAGCAGCCGGCGGCGGCTAGGTCTGCCTTGGCGGATCCTCGAGGCGGTGAGCGTCCAGGGCACGGGTCTCTGCCGCCTTGTCGGCCGCGTCCCGATCCTTTTCAGCCCGGGTGCGGCCGAACAGCCGGCGGTTGGCATCGGCGGCGGCTTCCTTGTCCGACCGGGCCTTTGCCTTCCGATGCCGCTTCAGATTGACGATTTCCGCCATTGCCAGCCGGTTCCCGTTCGACGATCCCTTAAGATGAACCGAGACTAGCAGCGATCGCCGCGATCGCGCATCCGACGCCGCGGGGCATCCATGCGGATACTCCTTGTCATCATCGTCCTCGCCATCGCGGCCGCCGGCACGGCCGCCGCGATCCTGGCCCCCAACCTGGTCGACCTCGAGGACCAGCGCACGCTCGCGGTCGAGCGCCTCGCCCGCTGGAGCGGGCGCGATGTCGCGATCGACGGGGCGGTCGATCTCAGCCTGCTGCCGACCCCGCGCCTGGTCATGGAGGGGGTGCGCATCGGCACGATCGAGGGCGCGGCCCGCCCGGTGACCGCGGCGGTCGCACGGGTCGAACTGGACCTCGACCCCTGGGCGCTGGTGACC
>CAYNIS010000205.1:0-6555 GCA_964397055.1 uncultured Rhodospirillaceae bacterium
GCCCTGGTCGAGCCGCTGCGCGAGCTGTTCAAGGACGAGGTGCGCGACCTCGGCCGCACCCTCGGCCTGCCGGACCGCTTCGTCGGCCGCCACCCGTTCCCGGGGCCGGGCCTGGCGATCCGCATCCTGGGCGAGGTCGATGCCGCGAAGGCCGAGATCCTGCGCAAGGCCGACACGATCTATCTGGAGGAGATCCGGGCGGCCGGCCTCTATGACGAAATCTGGCAGGCGTTCGCCGTGCTCTTGCCGGTGAAGACGGTCGGGGTCATGGGCGACGGTCGCTCTTATGACAATGTCTGCGCGCTGCGTGCGGTCACCTCGACCGACGGCATGACCGCTGACAGCTACCCGTTCGAGCACGCCTTCCTTTCGCGGGTCGCGACCCGCATCGTGAACGAGGTCGCGGGCATCAACCGCGTCGTCTACGACGTCACCTCGAAACCCCCCGGCACCATCGAGTGGGAGTGACGAGGTGCCGGAGATCAGTCGCTTCTTCGGCATGATCATAGCGATGTATTTCAACGACCACGACCCGCCGCATTTTCACGTCCGGTATGGCTCGCAGCGCGCAATCATCGCAATAGATACTGGAGCCGTTCTTGCGGGCCGACTGAGCCCTCGGGCCCTCGGACTGATCGCCGAATGGCGCGGCCTCCATCGGGAAACGCTGCTTGAGAACTGGAGACGAGCGCGCGAGCATGAAGTGCTCACAGCGATCCCGCCTCTGGAGTAGTGCTGGTGCTGAAAGACATCGTGGCCGTAAGCCCGGCCACCGGGACATGGCTCCATATTGAGTTTGAAGACGGTGCCGCCGGGACGATCGACATCGCGGCCCTTGTGCCGTTCGCGGGCGTTTTCGCTCCGCTCAACGATCCTGCGGAATTCGAGCAGGCCCGCGTCAACCGAGAACTCGGTTCGGTCGAGTGGCCCTGCGGCGCCGACTTGGACCCGGACGTGCTCTATGCCGCGATCACCGGTCGATCCATCCGCGCAGCCCTCGGCCAGAGTGCAGCGTGACGCGCGGCGGAACCGGGGCGCGACTCGCATTGTTTCCGGTACTGCGCCATTTGCGCGCCTTGATCGTTGGCCCTATAGTTCGCCGCACTCCGGCGATCGTGCCGTCTAACCGCAAGGGGGAATTCCATGGTTGATATCCGTCGTCTGCGCCTCGGCCTCGTCGGCGCCGCTTCGCTTGCGCTCGTTGCCGGCTGCGCCCAGCTGAGCGACAGCGACCGTTCGCTGCTCGAAGCCGCCGTGCAGAACGCCGACCAGGCCGCCGCCGCTGCCGAGCGTGCCGCCACCGCCGCCCAGAACGCCCAGGCGACCGCCCAGCAGGCGCTGCAGCGTTCGGACGCCAACCAGCGCGCCATCAGCGAGCTCAACCAGAAGATCGACAACATGGCCCGCATGGGCGACTTCGGCCGCGCCAAGCCGTAACACCTGCCGGACGGTCGATCTGCCGACCTGCATGGAGCCGCCGATCCCGAGGCCCGGGGCCGGCGGCTCTTTGCTTTGTCTTAGGAGTTGATCGGTCATGATCCGTGCTGCCGAGCTGGTGGACGACACCCCACCGCCGCTGTTCCCGGAAGACGAGGTGCTGGCCTGGCCGGCCAACGACGGGGACCAGCTGGTCCTGCGCCTGTTCGGCACGCTGCCCGACTACTCGAAGGCGGCGATCCGAGCTTTGGCCGAGGAAGTGATGGCAAGCGACCCGAGCGATCTGTTCGACTGGCTGGTGCGCCACGGCATCGATGTGCTCGACGACGACGGCCAGCCGGTGCGCGGCTGGCGGGACATCGCGATCCTGATGCTGGCCGCCGACCGTGGGCTGATCGAGAGAGCGAGCTGATGGCGCCGACCTCTCTTCTCTTCCTCGACTTCGACAACACCATCGTCAACGCCATCGACCCGTCGGCCGACCGCTGCCGGGCGGCCTTCGAACAGATGGCGGAGGCCCGCGGCATCGATGTCGAACGGGTCCTGGAGGACCTGCCCAAGGTCAACATGATGAGCTGGATCGGCGACATCTCGACCGCCGTCGACGGCCTGCCCTCCCTCCAATACAAGTCCGAGGAGGAACGCCAGCGGCTGGAGCCGATCGACGCCCGGATCGCCCAGGACTGGAAGATCGCGCGCGACACCACGGTCGAGACCTATCCCGGTGTCGTCGAGATGATCCAGGCGGCGAAGGATGCCGGGGCGAAGGTCGTCATCGACACCAACGCGACCCATGGCGATCTGATGCACCGGCTCGCCCTGTCAGGCGTCACCGCCGACATGCTGGACGGCGTCATCTGCCAGGAGGTCCCGGCGGTGAACGGGGTCAAGCCGCCGATGGAGCTCAACACGGCGGAGGCCCGGCTGGCGGCGGACCTCGCCGACCGCACGGTTCTCCTGACGCGTGACCAGCGCAAGCCCCACGACGATCCGATCGTCGACATGATGAACCGCTTCGGGGCAACCCAGGAGACCAGCATCTTCGTGGGCGACAACCACACCGACGGGCAGACCGCCAAGGCGGCCGGGATCCGATTTGCCTGGTACCGACCGGGTGCCGAGGTGCGGCCGGAGACGCAAGCGCTCCAGGAACGCACCTTCGGCGAGCACAACCACTATGCGATCGGGCTCGAGGTGGTTGAGAAGCAGATGAAGGACAGCGGTGTCTGGCCGCCCGACATCACGGTCGAAATGCACTACGACGAGATGGCGGCGAAGATCGATTTCGCGCCGCCGCCGAACGCGCCGAAGATCGCACCGGCGCATGAGATCGGTGCCAGGCCGGCTGTCGCCAGCCGACTTCGCGTGTGAGCCGAAGCGTCAGCGCAGGCTGACGCGGATCGGCACGCCGTTGCGCTCGATCAGGGCCTGACGGATCCGGCGCCAGTCGAGCTTGTTGGCACGGCCGTCCATTTCCTCCAACAGGGCCTTCTGCAGGCCCTCTTGGATCTCGAACGGGGCGACCACCCCGGTCTCGACCTGGTCGGCCTGGGCCCGGCTCGGGTGCGCCTCGAGGTAGAGGTTGCCGTCGACCCAGCCGATCTTGATTGGCTGATCGACCACGGTGACCGGAATGCCCGGGCGCACGTTGCCGAAGAGCCGCTCGATATCCTCCGGGTACATGCGGATGCAGCCGGAGGAGACCCGGCGGCCGACGCCGAATGGCTCGTTGGTGCCGTGGATCAGATAGGCCGGCCAGCCAAGGTAGAT
The DNA here is from genome assembly GCA_964397055.1 of uncultured Rhodospirillaceae bacterium. Lineage (GTDB taxonomy): Bacteria > Pseudomonadota > Alphaproteobacteria > CAYNIS01 > CAYNIS01 > CAYNIS01. The sequence continues at coordinate 3,208 of CAYNIS010000205.1, forward strand.
CGCATGGCTGCCGAGCGGGTTGTCCGGCCCCGGCGGCACCGCCGACGGCAGCGTCGGGTCCTCGCGGCGCATGCGCGGGGTCGGATACCAGGTCGGGCCGTCCTTGACCCGGGTCACGCGGGTTTCGCCGAGCGGGGTGTCGAAGCCCTCCCGCCCGATGCCGATCGGATAGGTGTCCGGTTCCGCCCCCGGTTCCCGGAAGTGATAGAGCCGCATCTCGCCGATGTTGACGACGATGCCCTCCGGCTCGACCGCCGGCAGGAGGTGCAGGCCGGGCAGCACCACATCGGTTCCATTGCCCGGGAAATAGGGGTCGAGGCCAGGGTTGGCCGCGCGCACCTCGACGAAGCCGAAACGGTTCTCGCGGGCCAGTTCCATCAGCGTGTCGCTGCCGATCGATGCGACCTTGGTCATCCGGCCGACCGCCTGCACCGATCCCGGCGACACCGCGATCCGGCTCCAGCGTTCGGTATCCGGGTCGCCCAGCGCCGATGCGCCGGTGCTTGCGACGATCAGGCCAAGCGCTGCCGCCCCGAACAGACCCGCATTCCACATCCGGTGACCCGACATGTCCTTGTACCCCTGCTCTCGATCCGGTCGGCAGGCCCGGCCCGCGCCCGACCTGTGGCCCCTTTGCGACGCTTGGGCGGAGTATTCGGGCAAGCGCCTGCGTTTGACAATCACTCGCCTTGACTCCCCCGCCCGGATTGGCGATGCGAGCGTGTCGGTGTGGCCGGCCTGCCGCGCTTCACCCCCCGGATGCTCGCAGCATTTAGGACCGATCGACCGATGCGCCTTCTCGCCGTTTGCCTGTTCGCGATGATGTCCGCGGTGGTAACACTCCGCCCGGCGGCGGCGCTGGACGCCACGCCGGTGGTGATGACCCCGGCCCCGCTGCCGAAGGCGGACCTGGTCTTCGTCGACAAGTCGGAACGGCGCATGGACCTGTTCAGCGCCGGCCAGATCATCCGGACGTACCGCATTGCACTCGGCTTCAACCCGATCGGCCACAAGCAGTACGAGGGCGACGGGCGCACGCCGGAGGGCGTCTACATCCTCGATTTCCGCAATGAGCACTCGGGCTTCTATCGGTCGATCCGGGTCAACTACCCGCGGATCGAGGACCGGGAAAGTGCCGCCCGCCGTGGCGTGCGGCCGGGTGGCCAGATCATGATCCACGGACTGCCCAACGAGCGGTCGGCGAGTTCCGTCGCCCATCCCCGAAATGACTGGACCGACGGGTGCATCGCCGTCACCAACGAGGAGATGGCGGAGATTTGGCAGATGGTCGACAGCGGCACCGCGATCATCATCCAGCCCTGAGCTGCCATCGACTCGCGACCGAGGAAGACCGCCATGACCGAACGCATGATCTTCCGCAACCAGGGCCAGGACGGCACGGTCGAGCTGTACGAGGGCGACCAGGTGCCGGAGATCTTCATCGACGGCGCCCAGGGCCTGGCGATCAACGGCCCGATCATCAAGATGAACCTGTTCACCAACCAGATCGCCGGCCAGACCGAAGCCGCCCAGAAGCTCGCCCGGCGCGAGGTCGCGGCACGCCTGGTGATGAGCCTCGACACCTTCAACGCGGTTTCCCAGTGGATGCGCAACACCCTGGACGAACTGCAGCGCCAGGGGGTGATCCGGCAGGCGGCCCCGCCGGCGGGACAGGGCGGCGGTGGCCACGACCACAGTCATGGCCACGACCACAGTCATGGCCATGACCACGGCCATGATCACGGGCCGGGCGGTCATACCCACTGAGCCGGCCTGAACCGGCTTCAGCATCAGGGCCTTCGCCACCGCGGCGAGGGCCCTTTTTTTGTTGACCGCGCCACCGCAGTCGTGACCGCGGGCTCACGGCACCGCACCGACCCTGCCAGGACAAAGGCACGGCCAGGATTGAGGTAGATCATTTCTTGCTAACCTACGCTTCCTCGAGATTAGTGAAAAGCGGCAGAGATCGCTGGCAATCGGAGGACGTCCGCAGATGCTCGCCCCGGACACCCGCTACCTTCTCGCCCACGCCGATCTGAACGCGCTGATCGCAGCGCTCGGTCGCGACGGCCGCACGGTGATCGGCCCGCGCCTGGACAATGGCGCAATCGGCCTCGGCCCGATTTCCAGCAGCGGTGACCTGCCGACCGGATACGCCGAGAGCCAGGGACCGGCCCGCTACCGGCTGACCGGAACCGGCAACGACCGCGTCTTCGACCACACCGTCGGGCCGATGAGCTGGAAGCGCTGGCTCTACCCGCCCAATCAGAAACTGTGGTCGGCCCGCCGCACTGCCGATGGCATCGACTTTGCCGACGGCGATGCGACGGACGCGCCCGCCTATGCCCTGTTCGGCGTGCGCGCCTGCGACCTCTCCGCCCTTTCGACCCTGGACCAGGCGCTCAACAATGCCGCCGGCCGGGACCCCGGCTGGGTCGGCCGGCGCAGCCGCGCGATCGTGGTTGCCGCCAACTGCGTCCGGTCGGCGGACACCTGCTTCTGTGCCGCGATGTCGACCGGGCCGAAGGCGCAAGCGGGCTGCGATCTGGCGCTGACCGAACTGCCCGGGAAAACCGACCCCGGCTTCCTGGTCGAGATCGGAACCGAACGCGGCCAGGCGGTTCTGGAAGGCGTGCCGCTGGAGCCGGCAACCCATGGCGAGGTCGAAGCCGCCCTCAAGGCCATCGACGCCGCCGCCCGCGCGCAGACGCGGACCATGCCGCGCCACATCGAACGGCTGATCAAGGGCAACCAGGAGCACCCGGTCTGGGACGACGTTGCGGCACGGTGCCTCGGCTGCGCCAACTGCACGATGGTGTGCCCGACCTGCTTCTGCTCGACCGTCGAGGACGTGACCAGCGTGGATGGCCGGGAGACCGAGCGCTGGCGGCGCATGGACAGCTGTTTCAGCCTCGAATTCTCCTATGTCCACGGCGGCCCGGTGCGCCGTGACGACTGGGCCCGCTATCGCCAGTGGATGAGCCACAAGCTTGCCTGGTGGCACGACCAGTTCGCCCGCTCCGGCTGCGTCGGCTGTGGGCGCTGCATCACCTGGTGCCCGGTCGGCATCGACATCACCCGGGAAGCGGCGGCCCTCGCCGCGGATGACCGCAGCGAGGAGGCCGGCTCCCGATGACCGACATCCTGGACCTCCATGCCGAACTGGCGGACCTGCCGCTCCTGTCCGGCCTGCCGCACGAAGGCCTGAGCGTGCTGGAGCCGTTGGCGACGCGCGCCGTATTCGACAAGGCGGCCGCCCGATCCGTTCCTGGCAGCCCAAGCGTGACGGCGAGCGCAACGAGGCCCTCGACACCTTCGTCTACGCCCACGCCGCCCTGCACGGGCTGA
>CAYNIS010000206.1:0-6500 GCA_964397055.1 uncultured Rhodospirillaceae bacterium
CCCAGCAGGGCCGACGCGATCTCGCCGGCGTGGCCGCGGCCTACCTCGCCGAGCAGTCGACGCCGATGAAGAGATCAAGCGGGCGGCGGGCCGGATCGGCGCCGGGGCTGTCGCCATGGACGCGTTCGACCGTGGTGACCCCAGGGACGATGACCGGCCCCTGGATCGCCGTCTGCAGCCAGTCGATCTCTGACATGTCGCCGCCGAGTTCCCAGGTCGTGAGCCCCTCCGGCAGCGGGTCGGCCGCCTGCGGCATGGCCTCTTCGGGAAACGGCACCAGGTGCGGGGCCGCGCGCTCCCGGTAGTAGCGGATGATCGCCTCCCCAGGCGTCAGCTTCACCCCCGCCGCCTTGAGGAGGTCCGCGTATTGGGTCGGCGGGCGATAGCGCGTCTGCCTGGGGGCCTTCGATCCGCGCTCAGGCGTGTCCCCGCCCTGGCCGCCGTCGTTCTTGTCCTCGTCATCCTCAGCGCTCGCACCGGTCGTCCCGTTCAGGCCCGGGTCCTCCCGGGGGTTGGCGTCGGCGCCTTCACCGACGTCCATTTCGGCAAGCCCGGCCGGGTCCGCCCCCTCCGCCGCACCGGCGGTATCCATCAGGGCTTCGACGCGGCCGAGCGTGTCGCCGACCGACTGGACGAGGTAGGGGAAGACCAGGGCGGCGAAGGAGGCCGCCCCGTTCAGCCAGTCCCGGGCATAGGTCCGGATGATCCGCGCGCCGATCCTGACATCAAGGTCGAGGTACTTCAGATGGGGGCGGGTCTTTTCGTCCGTCTCCGGCCGCGGCGGGGAGAGGGTTCCGGTCGGCAGCCGCCACAGGTCCTCGTAGATGCGCATGTAGAGGAGCCAGAGATCGTCGCCGCCCTCGTTCGACTTCAGCCGGCGGTAGACCTCCGCCATCCGAAGCTCCTCGATCCGCTCCAGCCGGTCGTTGATCAAAAGGTCGGTGTAGAGGTTGGCGACCATGCCGGCGTGCCGGGCCAGGTGCCCGAGCGGGGCCTGCATGCGGGCCAGCATCCGGACATGGTCGCGCGGGTCCGCGGGGGTCAGGATGTGGTGCCCGATCTCGTGCGCCAGGACTTCCATGGCGAGGTCGTCAAGGCCGCGCTCCGCGATCTGGCGCAGGCTGATGACCACGCTGTGGTCGTTCAGCCGGATCATGGCGAAGCTGCCGGTGAGCCCGGCGGCAGCCTCCTCCGCCTGGGTGAAGCACCACACCGGATCCTCGAGGCGGGTGAACCGGCTCCAAAGCAGGAGAGCACGGGGCCAGGCCTCCTGCCATGCGTGCAGCAGGCCATCCGGGCCGACGCTGCCGTCGCCACCGACGAGGCGCGGGCGCCTGCCCGACATCTCCGCGGTCACCAGGGGTCCCCCACGCCGCGCGCGACGAGGAAGATGCTGTGGGAGAGTGGCAGGCTGACCGCGAGCGTGCCGCCGGCACTCGCCCAGCTCAGGCAGTCGGCCAGGATCGGGATCGCCCGTCGGCTGCCGTCTGCATCCCGCACCGTTCCGTCCGCTTCGAGTGTCAGGCCGCCGGCCGGTTCGTCCGGCCGGCCGTTTGGCGCCTCTATGCGTTGGAAATGAGTGCCGAAACGGTCGGCGGAGAGTTCCCACGCCCCCGTACCATCCTCCGCGACGAGCCGGCCATCGAAGCGGCTGACGACGGGCGGTTCCGTGAACAACCCACCCAGGCCGATGAAGCCGCCCACTTCCCGGACAATCTCCAGGTCCTGGGGCCGGCGCCCGCTGGCCGCCATGGAGAGGTCCGTCCAGGGATCGTCGATCAGCCGCCAGATCAGCCGGTCGAGTTGCACGTCCGGCCCGACGTCGAGAACCGCCCGCGCAACATCGTCCGGCAACTGGCCGAGCCGGTCGAGAGCGACCCGGCGGAAACGGACAAGGCCCGCAAGCCAGGCGGCGACCGCGCCGGCGTTGATCAGGGTCTCCAGCGTATCGATCCGGTCGGCCGCCCGGTCGATCGTCGCCAGGAACCGGTCGGTCCCGGTGTCCGCTTCGGATGCCAGGTTGTGGGTGGCGTTGGTCAGCGTCCGCACGACAGCTTCCGCCCCGAGCTGCAGAAGGCGGCGGTTGGCGGGCAGCACCTCCCGCCACAGGCGATCGACGGCGGGACTGCGGACGCTAGCGCGGTTTCCAGCCAGACTGAACCGGCCTGGTGGCTCGGCAGATGCGCAACCTATTGAATCTAGGCGCAAATCATCGTTCTGGACTGATTCGGCCCGCGTCCGTTTTGCGCTAGGGCCGATGATGCCGCGGCCGTAGAGATCGACGCCGAGGGTGACCAGGGCCACGACATCGGCCTCCACCGCCGCCGCGTCCCGGTCGAGCATCGCGTCCGCCAGGGGGGCGATCGTCCCGGCCAGGCAGTCGAGGAAGCCCGCACCGTCGAACGAAGGATGGCGGACCTGGGCATGGCGGATCGCCATGTTGAGCGCGTCGCGGTTCCTGTCCAGGACCTGGGCGAGCCTCGTCGTCGGGTCGATCCTGACCATGGCACCGCTACCCGTTCCAGGTCAGCCAGCGCAGGTAGTTGGTGTAGCGCTGGTGCAGGTACTTCAGTTTCAGGACGTCGTCGTAGAGGTGGCCGTAGAGCTTGCGGCCCTTGGCCCAGCTCTCGAGCGTGCGCTCGATCGCCACGAGGCGCCCGCGCACCGTCGCGGCATCCAGGGTGTCGAGCCCGGCCTCGAATTCCGCCTCGAACGCCGCCACCGGATCGTCGCGGTCCAGGTCCAGCTGGTCGTATTCGGCTGAGGCGAGGTCGAACAGGCGCCGGATCCAGGCGACCCGGTCGATGCGCAAGGGGCGGTTCGTGTCTGCCTCGAAGAACGGCGCGTCAAGGTTCGGGGCGAGCTTGTCGTGCAGGACGAAGGGCAGCATCTGGCGCACGTCCTCATGCTCGACCTCCTCGCTGCCGCGGAAATAGGCCATCGCCTTCACGAACACGAGGATTGTCATGAGGGCGCGCACCGAAAGACCGTTGCGGGTCTGCGCGCCCAGGTCCTTCACCCGGTCCTTGCCGGTATCCTCCGCCATGATCGGCACGAGGTCGAGGCCGGAGAGCTTCACCGTGTCCTTGGTCATGTATTCGAGCTGGGCGGCTCCCGGTTCGCAGAATTCGAACTGGCTGGTGAAGAACTCGATCCGGCGGCGCAGGGCAGGCGGCAGGCGAACCTCCAGGATCGCCTTGTTCATCGCGTCGATCTCGGCCTCGGTGAAGACGATTTCCGCCGGCACCATCGCTTCCGGCTTCAGGCCCCCCTCGATCCGGGCGAGCAGTTCGCCGAAGAAGCGGCTGTTGAAGTGCAGGGCCTTGACGACGATGTCGATGCGGTCGCGCAGGGCCTCGATCACCTGGTAGGTCCCGCCGCCGGCGTCGTCGTTGGCGGTCAGGTACCACGCAGCCTCCGGGCACTCGTAGATCTGGTCGAGAATTTCCGCGTAGTTGTCGGCCATCACGGTCAGAAGTGCGGACTGGGTGCGGGTCGGGATTCGGTTATACTCGTCGATGATCTTGACCCGCATTTCGAGCCATTTGCGCCAGGCGATCTGGATGTCGTCGGTCTTCTTCGCGGTGATCAGGTCGGCCGGCAGCGGATTGCCGAGCAGGTCGGCGATGGTCATCTGCGGCTGGCCGTGCTGGACCGCGCGCTTGACCTCCTGGATCGGATAGCCGGCGAGGATGCCCATCAGAAGGGCGGTCTGGGTCTTGCCGCGGCCGGGGCCGCCGACGATCAGGCAGCGTCGGCGCGTGATCAGGTTCAGGAGCGGCAGAAGGACGAAGCTGGAATAGCTCTGGCCGGAGGGGAGGGTGACGACCGTACCGTTGTCGCCGATCCGGTAGGTGGTCGGCGGCCCCTCGTTGTACTCGATGTCATAGAACGGGCTGATGATCGCCGTGTTGACGACCCAGAAATAGGCTTGACGCAGTTTCTCGTCGAGGCCGCGCGCCGCCGACGCGGCGGCGACCTCCTCGGCATCGGCGACGGGTCCGCGATAGAGATCGGCGATGTCGACCTGGCGCCTCGGCCTGGCAGCCCCGGGATTGGTCGGGGACACGCTGACTTTACCAACTGGCATAGCGCCCGTCCTCTCGTCGACCGAACAGCATCCGATTGCCCTCATCTGAAACAGGTCGGTCTAGCTACGACGCGTCACGTTAACGAAGGATGGGCTGGGTCATCAGACCTGCCAGTCGATGGATGACAGATCGCGCGCCCCGTGCAGGACTCGAACAATCCGCACCGTCTCGTTCGAGACGTCATGGACAATCAGGTAGGAGTAGACCACCACCACGCGAAAACCTGGGACGACCTCGTCCCGCGGTGCACCAATGAATGGCGAGGTTCGCAGCGCATTGATCCTTTCGCGTATTCGCCTGACGACGTTCCTGGCTGCCTGGGGTCGGTCTTCGGCAATGTAGGCCGCGATTTCCTTCAGGTCGGTCTGCGCGGCCCGCATCATGATCAGGCGGTATCGCCTCATGCCTGTCTCGCTGCAATCGCAGCCTCGAGCTGGTCGAAGAATTGATCCGCGTCCATGCCCTCGCCGCTCCGGATGCCCTCGTCCCAGGCCTTGCGCAGGTACTGGATGTCCTCCAGAGGGTCGGGTTCCCGGCTCGTCTCGAAGCCTACGAGGGCAACGGCGACGACATCGCTGGCGCTGGCGAAATCGCCGGACGCCACGGCCGCTTCGATGATCGCCGCGGCCTCCTCGCTGAGTTCGATGGTGAGCGTCTTCGACATGGCTTCCTCCCGTCTTCTCCGCCTCAATCTAGCGCAGATCCGGTCTCCGGTCCGGTCTCGGCTTCCCAGCGGTGCGTTGAACCGCCCGACCGGAGTATGCGACAGCAGGGCATATCCAGTGATCAACGCCCAGGAACACGAAGCCTTGTCCCTCGACCCTTCGCCTTTCGACAAGAGGCCTGGCCCGCCCGACTACGCCCACTATCAGCCGCTCTCGGAAGGAAGCGTGCCGGAACGCATCGCGCGCTACCCGGGAATTTCAGAGCGGCTCGGCGGCGCGCCCGCCGACTGGCACGTCCGGGAGGTCGGCGACGGCAACCTCAACTTCGTCTACATCGTGACCGGCGCGGCGGGGTCGGTCTGTGTGAAGCAGGCGCTGCCCTATGTCCGTCTGGTCGGGGAGAGCTGGCCCCTGCCGCTCAACCGCTCGTTCTTCGAACATGCGGCCTTGGTCCGCGAGCGGCACTATTCCGGCGCGGTGCCGGAGATTTTCCACAACGACCCGGATCAGGCGCTCACCATCATGGAGAACCTGGACCGGCACATCATCCTCCGGAAGGCGCTGATCGCCCGCACCCGGCTCGACAACATGGCCCCGGTGATCGGCCGCTTCATGGCGGAAACCCTGTTCCGCTCGTCCGATCTCGCTCTCTCGGCGGAGGAGAAGAAGCGGGAGATCGCCCTGTTCGCCGGCAACACGGACCTCTGCAAGATCACCGAGGACCTGGTCTTCACCGACCCCTATTTCGACCAGGAACTCAACAACTGGACCTCGCCGGAACTGGACGCCGATGTCATGGCGATCCGCGCCGACCAGGACTGGAAGATCGCGGTGCAGGAACTGAAGCTCAAGTTCCTGTCGGATGCCGAGGCGCTGATCCACGGCGACCTCCACACCGGCTCGGTGATGGTGTCCGACGACGGCGACGTCCGGGTGATCGACAGCGAATTCGCGTTCTACGGGCCGATGGGCTTCGACATCGGCGCCTTTCTCGCCAACCTGTGGCTGAATGCCTTCGCCCAGGACGGCCACGGCCCGGGTGCTGCGGACTATCAGGACTGGCTTCTGGCCCAGGCCGAGCGCACCTGGACCACGTTCACCGACCGCTTTTCCGAGTTGTGGGCGCGCGAGCGAACCGGCTCGGCCTGGCCGCATACCCTGTTCGAGGATCAGGGCCAGTCGGCCGAACCCGCCCTTCATGCCTTTCTCGACCGTCTTCAGGTCGACGCGCTCGGCTTTGCGGGGGCGAAGATGACCCGCCGCATCCTCGGCCTTGCCGGTGTCGCCGATCTGGAGACGATCGAGCCGCCGGCGCTGCGGGCCGCCTGCGAACGCCGGGCGCTGAAGCTCGCCCGCCAGCTGATCGTGGAGCGGCGGGAGGTGAAAACGGTGGCGGAGGCCAACGACCACTTGCGTGGTATCCTGGCGCGTGCCCGGGCAGCGGGCGAGATAGGTTAAGGATCAGCGGCCGATGAAGGTGAAGGGAGCGGCGACCCGGCCGATCTGGGTCGAGGAAACGGGATCGCCGGCGACGGCCGGGGCGGTCGGCATCATCGACCAGCGCCGTCTCCCCCATGCCTTCGAAACCCTCACCCTGCGCTCTGCCGACGATGCGGCGGAGGCGATCCGCGACATGGCGGTCCGCGGGGCGCCGTTGATCGGCGCCACGGCAGCCTATGGCATGGCGCTCGCCGCCCATGGCGGTCTCGACGACCAACGCCTTGCGGCGGTCCACGGCCAGTTG
>CAYNIS010000207.1:0-6469 GCA_964397055.1 uncultured Rhodospirillaceae bacterium
GTGGAACAGGGTCTCCACCTCCTGGTGTTGGGAGAGGTCAGCGTCGGGTCGGCGGTCCCGGCCGCGGCGCTCGCCAAGCGCCTGGCCGGCATCGACCCGCCCCCGGGACTGCGGGAGGCCGTGTCCGCGGCGCTGGCCGCCAATCCGGAGGGCGGTGATGCCCTGGACCAGCTCCAGGCACTCGGCGGCTATGACATCGCCGCCATCGTCGGGTCGATCCTGGCAGCCCGCATGGCGCGAACCCCGGTGCTGCTCGACGGCCCGGCGGCCATCGCCGCGGCGGCCGTGGTCGCCGGCTTGCGGCGCGATGCGGCGGACCACTGCCGGGTGGTTTCCACGGCGCCGAACGGTACGGATGCGGCGTTGGCCCGGCGGCTAGGCCTCGGCCCGCTCCTCGACCTCGGCATCGACGGCGGGCAGGGCATGGCGGCGGCACTCGCCATTCCGCTGATGAAGACGGCGGCCGGGTGCGCCGGCCTCGGGGCGCCCGCCTGACCCATGGCCGATCGCCCGCTCAAGGTGATGCAGGTTCTGGCCGGCGGGGAGCACGGCGGGGCAGAGACCTATTTCACCGATCTGGTCATCGCGCTGCACCGTGCCGGCCTCGACCAGCTCGTGGTGACCCGCCCGCACCCGACCCGCGTCGCCCGGCTGCGGGACGCAGGCGTCGCCGTCGAAACGGCACCGTTCGGCCGCTTCTTCGACTTCACGACGGGCGGGGTTCTGCACCGCGCGCTCGACCACTACCGGCCGACGGTCTGGCAGAGCTGGATGGGCCGGGCGTCCGAACGCACGCCGGCCGAGACCGAGGCCGTCACCATCGGCTGGTTCGGCGGCTACTACGATCTCAAGCGGTTTCGCCACAGCCGGCACTACGTGACCGTGACCCGCGACATCGCCGACCATGTCGTGGCCCAGGGGGCGCCGGCCGACCGGGTGCATGTGATCCACACCCTGGCCGATCTCGACCCGTCAGCGGAACCGGCCGATCGCTTCCAGCATGGGACGGCCCCCCGGGAACCGCTGATCCTCTGCCTCGCCCGGCTGCATCCGAAGAAGGGGCTCGACACGCTTCTCCAGGCGATGGTGAAGGTGCCCGGGGCCGGCCTGTGGCTCGCCGGGGACGGCGAGCTGAAGCAGGAACTCGGCCGTCAGATCGTCGATCTCGGCTTGGGCGGTCGGGTACGCATGATGGGCTGGCGAGAGGACCGCACTGCCCTCCTGAAGGCCGCCGACGTCCTGGTCGTGCCGTCGCGCTACGAGCCGTTCGGCACCGTCATGGTGGAGGCCTGGGGCACGGACACGCCGCTGGTCGCCGCCGCCTCCCAGGGACCGTCGAAGTATGTCGAGGATGGGGTGAACGGGCTCCTGGTACCCGTGGACGATGTCGATGCGCTCGCCACCGCGCTCGGCCGCGCCCTGACCGACAAAGACCTGCGCGCCCGGATCATCGCCGGCGGGCGCGCGACGTTCGAGGCGACCTTCACCGAGCAGCGCATCGTCGAGACCTATCTCGATCTCTACCGGCGCATCACCGCCTGAGGCATAATCGGCCCATCGTTGAAGGAGGGCCAGGCTATGGTCACGGTCGACATCGACGACCCGGAGACCACGCTCGAAGCGCTGGTAGAAATGGCCGAACAGGGCGAGGAAGTGGTGATCGCCCGCAGTGGCGAGCCCCTGGCCCGGGTGACTGCGGTTGCCGCAGCGGCTCCTTGTCAGCCCCGGCGGCTCGGATCGTCACCGGGAAAATTCAAAGTGCCTCCGGACTTCGACACGATGATGCAGGATGAGATCATCCTGATGTTCGAAGGCCAGGAATGAGCGTCCTGCTCGCCGACACCCACCTCCTCGTCTGGGCGGTCTCCGACCCCGCAAAGCTGAGCGAAGACGCGCGCCAGCGATTTCTGGGGGCGGAGACGACTGTCTTGTTCAGCGTGGCATCGCTCTGGGAACTGGTGATCAAGCGATCGACCAACCCCGAACGTGTGGCGACGGACCCGATCGAACTTCGCCGGACACTCCTCGCCGACGGGTTCACGGAGCTCTCGATAACGGCCGATCATGTCCTCGCGGTCGCCGACCTGCCGCCGATCCATCGCGACCCCTTCGACCGTCTGCTGCTCGCCCAGGCGATCGTCGAAGGGGCAACCCTGATCACCGCAGACCGCCTCCTCGCTTCCTACCCTGGCCCGGTCGAGTTCGCCGGCTGAGCAGACCCCTGATCAGGCCCTCACCCTGGCCGGGTTGCCCACCGCGCGGGCGCCGGCCGGGACGTCGCGGGTGACCACGGCGCCGGCACCGACGATCGACCCATCGCCGATCGTCACCCCGGGCAGGATGATCGCCCCGCCGCCGATCCAGACATCGCTGCCGATCACGACCGGCCGGCCGAATTCCAGGCCCTCGGCGCGGGTTTCGGCATCGCGCGGGTGGTCGGCCGCATAGATCTGCACACCCGGGCCGATCTGCGTTCGGTCACCGATCGTGACCGTGACCACATCCAGGACGACGCAACTGAAATTCAGGAAGACGCCGGTGCCGAGGCTGATGTTGAAGCCGTAGTCGCAATGGAACGGCGGGCGGATGACGGAGCCCTCGCCAATGGCCGCGAGCCGTTCGGCCAGGATCGCCCGTTGGCGCTCCACCGGCTCGGCCGTCGCCGCGTTCAGCCGGGCGAGCCAGCGCGCCGTCTCCAGCTGGGCCGCGGCGATTTCCGGGTCGGCGGGATCGTAGAGCTCTCCCGCCAGCATCCGTGCCATCTGGACCTGGGGCTCGGGCAACGTCATTCCCCCATTTGCAGGAGCGAGCCGGTCTCCCGCGCATGGTGGACGGAGCGCAGGAATACCGTCAGCGCCACGACGAGAAAGCCGAGGTTGAGGCCGGCAGCGGTCAACAGGAAGTCGGTGCGCAGGATGCCGTCATGCAGGAGCGTACGCATGCCCTCGAAGATGTACGGGCTGGGAAGCGCGAAGGCGACCATCTGCAACCAGTCCGGCAGCGTCGACGCCGGATAGTAGACGCACGACAAAGGGGCGAGCAGGAACACGGCCATCCAGGCGAGGCTCTCGGCCCCGAGCCCGTGGCGCAGAATCACCGAGACGATCAGAAGCGCCAGCCACCAGCCCATGACGATCAGCGAGGCGAAGAAGGCGATCAGCGGCAGCCCAAGCGAGAAGAAGTTGACGCCGTAAAGCGGGATCGCGATCAGCGCCGCCGGGATCAGCCCGATCAGGGTGCGGATCAGGCTCATGGTCATCAGCGCCAGGACCCATTCCGTCGGCCGCAGCGGGCTGACGAAGAGATGGCCGAGGTTGCGCGACCACATCTCCTCCAGGAAGCAGACGGAGACACCGATCTGGCCGCGGAACAGGACGTCCCACAGCAGGACACCATGCAGCAGGACGCCGACCGCCTGCTGCAGGTAGTCGCTCTGGGACGTGAAGAATTCGGAGATGAAGCCCCACAACATGACCTGGACCATCGGCCAGTACATCAGTTCGAACAGCCGCGGCCACGACCCGCGCAGCAGGAACCAGTAGCGCAGGACCATCGCCCCGATCCGGCGGAGCGCCGGGCCGATACCGTCATTGACATGGATCGCCTCGCGCCCGCCGCCGGGTTTGCCCTGACGGGCGAGAACCGCTGTCGTTGGCAGCAACTCGGTCATGGTGCCTCAGCCTTCCGGTCAGTCGTCGTCGTCATGGGGGCCGCTGCGGGCGATGTCGAGGAACACCTGTTCCAAATCCGTGCGGCCGTAGCGCGCGATCAGGTCGTTCGGCGGCCCGCGGTCGACGATGTGGCCCGCCTTCATCATCAAGACGTCGTCGGCGAGGCGCTCGACCTCGGCCATGTTGTGGGAGGCGAGCATGATGGTGGCACTCGACCGCGCGCGATAATCCTCGAGCAGGGAGCGCATGCGGTCGGCGGTATCGGGGTCGAGGCTGGCGGTCGGCTCGTCGAGCAGCAGGACGTCGGGTTCGTTCAGCAGCGCCTTGGCGAGCGCGACCCGGGTCTTCTGCCCGGCCGACAGCTTGCCCGCCGGACGGCTCAGGAACCGGGTCAGTTCCAGCTCCTCGGCAAGGGCCGCGATCCGTTCGCGCGGTCGGGTCAGGCCGTAGAGATGCGAATAGACCATCAGGTTCTCGGACACCGTCAGGCGGTGCGGCATCTCGACATAGGGTGAGGAGAAATTCATCCGCGGCAGGACCGCATAGCGGTCGACCAGCATGTCCGTGCCCAGGATGTGAACCCTGCCCGAGGTCGGCAGCAAGAGGCCCAGAAGCATCGAGATGGTGGTGGTCTTGCCGGCACCATTGCCCCCCAGGAGGGCCACCGTCCGACCCCGGGGAACGCTGAAGCTGATGCGGTCGACGGCGGTCACCTTGCCGTAGAGCTTGGTGAGGTCCTCGACGGCGATGGCGGCGGGGATGGCGTGATGGTTCATGAAGGTGGTTATGGGGCCGCCAGAGGCCGCTGCCCAGCCCAATCGGGGCAAGCGGTCGACAAAGACCGCGCCGATAATCGCAACCGGGTTAGGGTCTTCGTGGCATCCAAGCCGACGGCCCACGCGTAGGTCAGGGCATGAGAATGGCAGAACACACCGTCACAGCACCGGTCGACCGGCTGCCGGAACGGCCCCGCGCCTCACGGCTGGCCGACATGTTCCTGCGCGAAAGCCAGGTGACCCACCGCACCTTGATGCTGATCCGCTGGGTGGCGATCGCCGGCCAGGCGACGACGGTCCTGATCGTCCACTATCAGATCGGCTTTCCACTGCCCCTGACCCCGGTCCTGCTGGTCATCGGCGCGTCCGCGCTGCTCAACGTCGCGACCTCTCTCCAGCGTGGGGGGCGGCGCCTGATGGAACCCGAAGCGGCCTTTCACCTGGGCTTCGACGTCACCCAACTGGCCGCCCTCCTCTATCTCACCGGCGGGCTCAACAACCCGTTCGCCATGCTGATCCTGGCGCCGGTGACCGTCGCTGCCACGATCCTGTCACGCTACTGGGCGGCGATGATCACCCTCGTCTCCGTGGTTTCGGTCTCGATCCTGTCGACGTGGCACCAGCCGCTGCCCTGGGTCGGGCCGACCCCGCTCCTGCCGCCACTCTACGTCACCGGCGTGTGGCTCGCCTTCTCCATCGCCTGCATTTTCCTCGCCGCCTATTGCTGGAGTGTCGCGAGCGAGGCCAGGCGCATCCAGCAGGCATTGGCAGCGACCCAGATGGCGCTGTCGCGCGAGCAGCGCATTTCCGCCCTCGGCGCGCTCGCCGCCGCGGCCGCCCATGAACTCGGCACCCCGCTGGCGACCATCGCGATCACCGCGAAGGAACTGACCCGGGACCTGCCGCCCGACAGCCCCTGGTCGGACGATGCCAACCTGATCCTGTCGCAGAGCGAGCGCTGCCGCGGCATCCTGGCCGACCTGGCGCGCGCGCCCGAAGCGGAAGGCGACCAGCCGTTCAACACGACCGGGCTTCCAGCCTTCCTCGACGAACTCGCCCGCCCCTATCGCGAGCGCGAGGTGATCCTGGACATCGTCCCGCGGTCGATCGACCAGTCGCTGGTGCCGGAGGTGCGACGGACCCCGGAAATGCAGCATGGGCTCGCCAACATCCTGCAGAACGCCCTGCAGTTCGCCCGCCGCCGCGTGCAGGCGGTGGTGGCATGGGACGCCGCGACCGTCACCGTTGTGGTCAGCGACGACGGGCCGGGTTTCCCGCCGGGACTGATCGGACGGCTCGGCGAACCCTATCTCTCTACCAGAAGCCGGCGTGACGGCGCACAATCCGGCCACCAGGGTCTGGGGATCTTCATCGCCCTCACCCTGTTGGAACGAACCGGAGCCCGCCTGAAGTTCGACAACGCACGATCAGGCGGTGCGGAAGTGATGGTCGAGTGGCCGCGACGCCTGATCGACCAAACGATGGAAGGGTCCTGATGATGAGTGAGATCGACCTCAGCCCGTCGCCGATCTCTGTCGACGCCTCCGAGGACGCTGACGAAATCGACACGCTGATGCTGGTCGACGACGACGAACCGTTGCGCCGGCGCCTCGCCCAGGCGATGGAAAAACGCGGCTTCAACGTGGTCACGGCGGCGTCGGTCGCGGAAGCGGTCGATCTCGCCCGCAGCGAACGGCCGGTCTACGCCGTCCTCGACCTGCGCCTGGCGGACGGCAGCGGCCTCGACATCGTCAAGGTCCTGCGCGATGCCCGGGCGGAGTGCCGGATCGTGATGCTGACCGCCTATGGCAACATCGCGACCACCGTCGCCGCGGTGAAAGCGGGGGCCGTCGACTATCTCGCCAAGCCGGCCGACGCCGACCAGGTGGAAGCAGCACTGCTGATGGGCGGCGACAAGCCGCTGCCGCCGCCGCCGGACAACCCGATGTCGGCCGACCGGGTGCGCTGGGAGCACATCCAGCGGGTCTATGAGCAGTGCGTGCGCAACGTCTCGGAAACCGC
>CAYNIS010000208.1:0-6457 GCA_964397055.1 uncultured Rhodospirillaceae bacterium
CACCGTGCTCTATGGGGCGACCGCCGGCCGGCTGTTCGCCTCGGGCCAGGCGGCGGAGCGCTTCTGCGTGCGCAATTCCGGCGCCGTCGCCGTGGTCGAGGGCTGCGGGTCGAATGGCTGCGAGTACATGACCGGCGGCACGGCGGTGATCCTGGGCGGTGTCGGCGACAACTTCGCCGCCGGCATGACCGGAGGCATGGCCTTCGTCTATGACGCCGACGGCGATTTCGAGCATCGGGTCAACGCCGACAGCGTCGTCTACCAGCGCATCGCGGTACCCCACTACGAGGATCTGCTGAAGGGCCTGGTCGCCGACCACCATCGCGAGACCCAGTCGCGCTTCGCCGCCCAACTGATCAACGACTGGCCGCTGGTCCGCGACCGGTTCTGGCAGGTGGTGCCGAAGGAGATGCTGGGCCGGCTCGCCATCGACCCGATGCCCGCCGCCGCCCTCTCCGCGGAGTAGGCTTAGTAGAGGCGCCCGCCGAGGGGGACGGCGTCGCCGGGCACCCCCTGGTCGGGGGTGATCAGCACGACCTCCCCGTCGGCGTCGGGCACGCCCAGCGTCAAAACCTCCGACATCACCTTGCCGATCTGGCGGGGCGGGAAGTTGACCACCGCCAGCACCAGCCGGCCGACGAGGCCGTCGGGCGTGTAGTGGCGGGTGATCTGGGCGGACGAGCGCTTGACCCCGATCTCCGGACCGAAGTCGATTCGGAGCTTGAAGGCGGGCTTGCGCGCCTCCGGAAACGGTTCGGCCTCGACGATGCGGCCGACGCGCACGTCCACCTTCAGGAAGTCGTCGAAGGAGATGGTCGGCGGACTGTCGGCAGTTCCGGTCATGGCTGGAGAGGCTCACCGCGGACAAAGGGAAAGGGCCGCAGCACATGCCACGGCCCTGAACGCAATATCAAGGAGGTAGAGGAAACGCGTCTGACGCGCTGCCGGCAACCCGGGGTCTCATGCGCGGCAGCGCCCGTTGATCACGCGCTGCCGGCAACCCCGGGGTCTGATGCGCGGCAGCGCCCGTTGATCACGCGCTGCCGGCAACCCGGGGTCTCGTGCCTGGCAGCGCCCGTTGATCACGCGCTGCCGGCGCCGGCCTTCTCCACCGCGGCCTGCAGCTCAGCAACGCTCTCGCTGACGCGCTTGGCAACAACCTCGGCGGCCTTGTGGTTGGTCGCCTGCACCATCTCCGCCAGTTCCTTGAGGTCGGCAACGGCGCGGTCGAGGTTGCCCTTGACCAGCTCCGCCTGCTTCTGCGCCTTGTCCTCAGGAGTGCCCTCGGCCATCAGGGTGGTGGCCATGCTGGACGCTTGTTCCAGGTTCTGGCGGACGATCTCGACCTGGCGCTTCATGAGGGCCTGGAAGCCCTCCATGGTCAGCTGGCTGGCAGCGGTCATCGCTTCCATGTTGCGGCGCTGGACAGCGATCAGCTGTTCCATGTCGACCATCGGGAAGCGAACGTCGCCCATCATCTTCGACATGTCGGCGAACTTCGAGAAATCAGCCATCTTGGTAAAGTCCGTGCCGAACATGAACGGGCTGGTTTCGGTGCCCGCGCCGTTGGTGCCAGTCTTCGTAGCCATCGTTGTGTCCTCGTCTTGCTCGTGGTTGGCGTCTTCGGCACCCGACGGGCGGCTCATGTCAGCGACGGCCATGGCCCTGCCGGTTGCGTTTCTCGTCGTCACCACGTCATGGCATCCGGTCGCGATCGAACGCGACATTCAGGCGGGCTCATGTTGCGGTGCAACAGCTGCCTTATGTATGGGCAGGCCGTGCCGTCGAGTCAAGCAGTCGATGTTGCGCTGCAGCAAAAAAGCCGGAGCACCGAAACGATCAGGTTTCGGCTTCCTCGTGGCCGGTATCGCCGGCCGCCGGGGCGACAGGCTTGGACCGCCGGCGCGCCGGATCGACGGTGTTGGCGATCTCCTCCAACTGGGCAAGCTGCTTGTCGAGGGCGGACATGGTCGCCGCCAGATCCTCGCTGTCGTCGTCGAGCCAGGTCCGATAGAGGCGGGCATAAGCACCGGCCAACGCGACCGCGCGGGCGAGGCCGAACGGACCGCGAACCGGCAGGCCGGCGGCCGCCAGCATCAGCCGCATCGACTGCACCAGCGCGGGGCCGACCGGCAGATAGGCCTGCGGTCGCCGCGGCAGTTCCCGCAGCAGCCGGCGAATGGCGGGCTTCGCCGGTGACAGGGCATCGAAGCGGCGCATGATCGCGTCGAACAGCCGGTCGCGGGGGCTTTCGTCGTCGCTGGGCAGATCGGTGCCGGCCAGGACCGCCTCGTCGACCATGTCGACCAGCGCCAGCATCAGCGCGGTCGGGCTCCGCACGACCGACCGGACGACCGACAGCGGTGCCTTCGCGTCGCGGGCAACCGCGATCAGCTCGACCGCCGACCAGCCGCCCTCGGCCAGCCGGCCCAGCGCCGTCATCACCGCCCGATCACGCGCCTCCATGCCATTTTCCGCCATCGTCGATCTCCTCGGTGGCCCTATATTGCGGCCGCGTGACAGTCGCCGGAACCCTGGGCGACTGGCCGTGCGGCCCCTTCGGACAGGGTTCATGAATGCAAGTGCCACTCGCATGTTAGCGCAACCCCTCCGGTTGACGGGAGCCGCGGGTGGCGGACAATAGGAAGCATCAAAACAGCCAGAAACCAAGCCAGCCAAAAAGCTGGACCTGCAACCGGAAGTTGGCAAGAAGGGCGGAACCTGGGCGATGACGACAGTCCGAAACGACGCAGCCGAAACCACGGCGACCGAGAGCGCAGGCGAAACGGCGACGGCCGGCGGCACCCCGCCGACGGGGCTCGGCAGCCTCATCCAGCGGGCGCATGAGGCGCCTTACCTGACTGCCGAGGAGGAGCGCCAGCTCCTGGCACGCGCCGCCTCCGGCGATGCGGCGGCCGTCGCCGCGCTGGTCGACAGCCACATGCGGCTGGTCTTCAAGATCGCGCGCACCTACACCCGCTTTGGCATGCCGCTCGCCGATCTGGCCCAGGAAGGGCTGGCCGGTCTGGTGCATGCGGTCAACCGCTTCAACCCGGAGAAGGAGGTCAGGCTGGCGACCTATGCCATGTGGTGGGTGCGCGCCTCCATCCAGGACTATGTCGCCGAATGCTGGCCGGTGATGAAGGTGCCACGGGGCAGCCAGCCGTCGGCAACGCCGGCATCCGCCCAGACCCCCGATGCCGCCCCCGATGCCACCCCCGATGCCGGGGCGCCGCCGGGCGAGACCAGCCTGATGGAAGAGGTCGGGCGCTATACGACGGCGATCTGGGAAGGGGCGGAAGAGCTCGGCGGCCAGCTGTCGACCCAGATTTCCAACCAGTTTTCGACCGGTTTCGGCTTCTGGCCGGTCGCCGTGACCGCGGTCGACGAGGACGGCAGCACCCTTGCCGAACGGCTGCCCTCTGACGACGCGACGCCGGAACACACGGTGGTCGAAACCACCATGGCGGAGACCTGGAGCCAGCTTCTGGACTGGGCCCTGTCGATGCTGCCGGAACGCGAGGCGTGGATCATCCGCCAGCGGCATTTCTCCGAACTGGTGCCGACCTTCGAGAGTCTCGGCCGCGACCTCGGCATCTCCAAGGACCGGGCGCGCCAACTGGAAAAGCGCGGCCTGGAACGCCTCCATGAGGCGTTGGCCCCCTTGGCCGAAAGCCACGGGCTGCCGGCCGGTTTCGCGCCGGCTGCCGCCTGAGCCCGAGGCGCCCCGCCGAACGAAAAGGGGGCGCTCGAAAGAGCGCCCCCGAATTCGTGCCCGAAGGTCAGCCGTGGAAACCGCCGGCCGCTCAGCGGTTGCGGCCGATCTCCAGCTTCGCGACGGTTTCCAAGTGAACCTGGTCCGGACCGTCGGCGAGGCGCAGGGTGCGCTGGCTCGCCCAGGCCTTCGCCAGGAAGAAGTCCTGGGAAACGCCGCCGCCGCCATGGACCTGGATCGCCCGGTCGATGACGTTCAGCGCCATGTTCGGGGCGACCACCTTGATCATGGCGATCTCCTTGCGCGCGGTCTTGTTGCCGACCGTGTCCATCATGTGCGCGGCCTTGAGGGTGAGCAGGCGCGCCTGCTCGATCTCGATCCGCGACTTCGCGATGTCCTCGCGCACCGACCCCTTCTCGGCGAGGGTGGTGCCGAAGGCGACGCGGTTGCGCGCACGGTCGATCATCGCCTCCAGCGCGCGCTCGGCGATGCCGATCGAGCGCATGCAGTGGTGGATACGGCCGGGGCCGAGGCGGCCCTGCGCGATCTCGAAACCGCGGCCCTCGCCGAGCAGGATGGCATCCGCCGGCACCCGGACATTCTCAAAGATCACTTCGGCGTGGCCGTGCGGGGCGTCGTCATAGCCGAACACGGTCAGCGGGCGCAGAACGGTGATGCCGGGCGTGTCGCGCGGCACCACGATCATCGACTGCTGCTGGTGCTTCGGCGCCGACGGGTCGGTCTTGCCCATCAGGATGAAGACCTTGCAGCGCGGGTCCGGGGCGCCCGACGACCACCACTTGCGGCCGTTGATCACGTAGTGGTCGCCGTCGCGCTCGATCCGGGTCTCGATGTTGGTCGCGTCGGAAGAGGCGACCTTCGGCTCGGTCATCGCGAAGCAGGAGCGGATGTCGCCGTTGAGCAGCGGGCGCATCCACTTTTCCTTGTGCTCCTCCGTGCCGTAGCGCTCGAACACCTCCATGTTGCCGGTGTCGGGGGCGGCACAGTTGAACACCTCCGGCGCCATGCCGGGCGAGCGGCCCATCAGCTCGCAGGCATGGGCGTATTCGAAGTTGGTGAGACCGGCACCGCGGCGGCTTTCCGGCAGGAACAGGTTCCACAGGCCCTTTTCCTTGGCCTTCGCCTTCAGATCCTCGATGACCTGAGGGGTCTGCCAGCGATCCGCCATGGCGGCGTGCTGTTCCTTGTAGACCGCCTCGTTCGGGTAGATGTGCTCTTCCATGAAGTCGCGCACCTGGTCGAGGTAGGACTGCGCCTTCGGCGAGAGTTCCGGCATCATCATGGGGACGATTCCTCCCTTCAGGGGGTTCTGGCTTTTTCAAAAAGCTGATGCGGACGGCGCCAATCGTTCGGCGCCTCTCCGATGCACGAACCTTAGGCCGCTTCGCCTGATCGAACAAATGAATTGCCCGAATGTGCGACCATGAACGACACGAATAGCAGCCGAGCCTAAGCGCATGAGTCTCATCGACAAGGCCCGCATCGACCTCAACCTCTTCGTGGTGTTCGAGGCGATCCATGCCGAGGGCGGCATCACCCGGGCCGCCCGGCGCCTCAACCTGTCGCAGCCGGCCGTCAGTCATGCGCTGTCGCGCCTGCGCGGGATCATGAACGACCCGCTGTTCGAACGGCGCGGGCAGCGCATGGTGCCGACCCCACTCGCGCGGCGCATCGTCGAACCGGTGCGCCAGTCTCTACAACGGCTGGGGGAGACACTGGCCCCGGTCGCCGGCTTCGACCCGACGACCTCCACCAAGCGGTTCACTGTCGGCATGCGCGATGTCGCCGAGACCGGGGCGCTGCCGGCCGTGATGGCGCAGATCGTTGCGAGCGCGCCGGGCATCGACGTCGCCAGCGTGCGCGTCGAACGGCGCAATCTCGAATCCGAGCTTTCCTCCGGCACCCTCGATGCCGCCATCGACATCGCCCTGCCGCTTTCCGAGGAGATGCGCCGCGCGACCCTGTCGGCCGAGCGGCTTGCCGTGGTCGTGCGCCGCGGCCACCCGACGATCGGGCGGGAAATCGACCTCGACCTCTATCTCGGGGCGGAGCATGTCCTGGTGACCCAGCGCCGGCGCGGGCCGACGGTCGAGGACAATGCGCTCGCCCAGATCAACCAGCGCCGGCGGGTGCGGCTGCGCTGCCAGAACCACTTGGCCGGCTGCCGGGTCGTCGCCCAGAGCGATCTCGTGCTGACCATGCCGGAACGCCATGCGATCCTCCTCAACGCCCGTTTCGGCAACCAGCTCATGCCGTTCCCCCTGGAGGTTTCGGCGTATGAGACCTGCCTCTACTGGCATGCCGGGATGGACGGCGATGCGGCCAACCAGTGGCTGCGCGGGCTCCTCATGGACGCGTGGCGGGCCGGCCCCGGCGGGTGAGTGGAGAGGAAGCATGACGCGACTTGTCATCGTCGAGGGCGACATCACCACCCAGGCGGTCGACGCCATCGTCAACGCCGCGAATTCGGCGCTGCGCGGCGGCGGGGGCGTCGACGGCGCGATACATCGGGCGGCGGGGCCCGACCTCCTGCCCTACATGCGGGCCACATACCCGGGCGGCTGCCCGACCGGGGAATGTCGGAAATCGCCCGGCTTCAACCTGCCTGCCCGGCTCATCCTGCACTGCGTCGGCCCGGTCTGGCAGGGCGGCGAACAGGGCGAGGCGGACCTGCTCGCCTCCTGCTACCTGACGGCGCTGGCGCTTGCGGCCGGGGAGACG
>CAYNIS010000209.1:0-6456 GCA_964397055.1 uncultured Rhodospirillaceae bacterium
GGCGGCTGCCGGGATCGCCGTGTTCGGCCCCTCGCGGGCGGCGGCGATGCTCGAGACCTCCAAGAGCTTCACCAAGGACATCTGCGACGCGGCGGGCGCGCCCACCGCCGCCTGGGCACGCTTCGAGGCCCCGGAGCCCGCGCTTGCCCATCTGCGCCGCGTCGGCGCGCCGATCGTGGTCAAGGCCGACGGGCTTGCGGCGGGCAAGGGAGTAACCATCGCCACAACGGCCGAGGAGGCCAACCGGGCGATCGAGGACGCGCTGGTCGACAACCGCTTCGGGGCCGCCGGCGCCAGCGTCGTCGTCGAGCAGTTCCTCGACGGCGAGGAGGCGAGCGTGTTCGCCCTGGTCGACGGCCGGCATGCGCTCCTGCTGGCCTCCGCCCAGGACCACAAGCGCGTGGGCGAGGGCGATACCGGGCCGAACACCGGCGGCATGGGAGCATATTCGCCCGCCCCGGTGATGACGGCGGAGCTGGAACGCCGGGTCATGGCCGAAATCGTCCAGCCCGCGGTGGATGCGATGGCGGCGGAGGGCACGCCCTATCAGGGGGTGCTCTATGCCGGGATCATGGTGGTCACGGGCCCGCAAGGGCCGGAGCCCATGCTGCTCGAATACAACTGCCGCTTCGGCGACCCGGAGGCGCAAGTGCTGCTGCCGCGCCTCAAGTCCGATCTCCTGCCCGCCCTTGTCGCCGCGGCTGACGGCGAACTCGCCGATTTCGACCTGCGCTGGTCGGACGAGACCGCCGTGACCGTCGTGATGGCAACGACCGGCTATCCGGGCGCGGTCGACAACGGGTCGGAGATCCGCGGCCTCGGTCCGCTCGCGGGCCGCGACGACCTCCTCGTCTTCCACGCCGGCACGCGGGCAGGGGAAGAGGGCCGGCTGGTCGCCGCCGGCGGCCGGGTGCTGGCGGTCACCGGCCTCGGGCCCGATGTCGCCGCAGCCCGCGCGGTCGCCTATTCCGGGGTTGATGCGATCGACTGGCCGCAGGGCTTCTGCCGGCGCGATATCGCCTGGCGCGCGCTCGCCCGCGGCGGCTGAATCCGCGCCGGCTGAATCCGCGCCGGCTGAATCCGCGCCGGCTGAATCCGCGCCGGCTGAATCCGCGCCGGCTGGGTAAGCTACCGCCACGCCGCACCGAGTCGGAACTCAAGAGCCTGTTTGCGGCAGTCGGGGACCTGCCGGCTTGGTTCGCTATCCTTGCCGACCTGACCCGACGGCTAGGTGGCGCGCATCGGAAGGACGGGGCGGATAACCATCCGGATAGGGCGGATATCCATCCGGATAGATCGGGGGCGTTCCGATCGGGCTCGCATCCCCCCGCCGGCCTCTCGAATTGCGATGGACGGCGCGTCGCGGTGCGCTCAAGTGTCCCGGCAGGCCCCCTTTACGCGCCCGCCCGTATGGGTCGGCGCGACGGCCGCGCGGACTATGGGGGGCAGCATTTCGCTGTGCCGGCCCGAAACGGGCTGGCCCGGTGCCGACAGGCCCGATCCCCCCGGTTGACCGGAGGGCGTCCCGGCCGGCGGCACCCGTCTGGAGGCATCAAGAATGAGCCAGTCCAGGTTGCCGCTCGCCCCCCGGCGCGAGGCCCAGCCTGCCCCGACCGTCTTCGCCGACCTGAAAGCGCGCTTCGGGCGTGACGGCCTGTGCAACCGGCCCGGGCACGGACGCCAGATCGACCTGTGGCTGGTCGCGACCCCGTCGGAGGTGGCGGTGATCGACCGGGCGATCCTGGCGCCGGTGGAAATCGCGCGTGCCCACGCCATTCGCCTGACCACCCAGCGCAACCGCTTCCTCAGCCGGCGTTCGACCTTGCGCCGGATCCTCGCCCTTTATCTCGGCCTCGGCCCGGAGGAGGTGGGGCTTGCCGCCAACCGCACCGGTCGGCCGATGGTCGACGGCCAGGTCGAGGGCGGCTCGGCGCCGACCTTCGACACCGGTGCCCTGCAATTCTCGCTGTCCCAGACAGGCGCCGGCATCGCCATCGCCGTTGCCGGCACGGAGCGGGTCGGGATCGACGCGGAACCGTACCGGCCCCTGGACAACGCGGAGGAGATCGCGGAGCTGTTCTTCACCGAAACCGAACGGGCGGCCCTGCCGACGGACGACGCCAACAGCCGCGACCGGGCGATGTGCCGGTTGTGGACGGCCAAGGAGGCGCTTCTGAAGGCGCTGAACTATCCGCCGGTGCGCCCGCTGGCGGAGGTCGAGGTCGCGATGACGGATGGCGGGCGCCTCGTCGTCGGGTCGCTGTTCGGGGACGCCACCGCCTCGGCCCGGTGGAGCCTCGTCACCCTTGATCCGTGGCAGGACGTGTCCGCGACCCTGGCGGTCGAAGGGCATGGCTGGGTCGTCGTCGAACGCCGGGTTTGAGGCGATCCGGCCCGCCCCGACGGGAAGGGGACGCGGGCGCGTTCCGGGCTACCCCGCCGCCGCGACCGTCGTCGTCCCGTGCTGGGATTTGACCTCTTCCGGGGGCGTCACCTTCAGCAAGGTGATCTGGTTGCGCTGCCGGCGCAGGATCTCGAAGCGGAAGTCGTAGAAGGTGAAGGTCTGGCCGACATCCGGGATGCGCCGGCTTTCGTGCAGGACGAGCCCGGCGATGGTTGCGTAGTCCGAATCCGGCAGTCGCCATTCGAACTCCCGGTTCAGGTCGCGGATCGGCACCGTGCCGTCGATGATGAAGCTGTGGTTGGGCAATGCTCGGACACCGGCGACGACCCGGTCGTGCTCGTCGACGATGTCGCCGACGATCTCCTCCAGGATGTCCTCCAGCGTCACGACGCCCATGATCGCGCCGTACTCGTCGACGACCAGCGCGAAGTGCTCGCGCCGGCGGCGGAAGGTCTGCAACTGGTCGAGCAGGGTGGTCGTGTCCGGGATGAACCAGGGCTTCGCGGCAACCGTCATGACATCGAGCTTCGACAGATCGCCATGGCAGCCGTCGACGGCGCGCAGCAGCGCCTTGGCGTGGATGACGCCGACGATGTTGTCGGGTTCCTTGACCCAGACCGGAATGCGCGTGAACGGGCTTTCCAGCACGTCGGCGACGATCTTTTCCGCCGGCTGGCTGGCATCGACCATCACCACGTTGCGCCGGTGGGTCATGATCTGGCTGACATCGACATTGCCGAGTTCGAGGATCGACCGCAGCATCGCGCGTTCGGCCTTGGTTTCCTCCGGCTCTTCCTCCGCCTCCTCCACGCCGCCGCGGTGGAGCTCGATCTGGCCGCGCAACTCCTCGATCGAGGTCACCGTGTTGCTCGGGTCGGTCTTGATCCCCAGCAGGTTGAACAGGCCGACGATGATCCAGGTGATCGCCGCGGTGATCGGCCCGAACAGGATCACGATCATCCGGATGATGGGACCGATCGCCAGCGCCACCCGGTCGGCGTGGTTGAGCGCATAGGTCTTCGGCATGACCTCGGCGAAGACCAGGACGAGGAGCGTCATGGCGAGCGTCGCATAGGCGACACCGGCATCGCCGAACAGCGCGATCAGCACCCCGGTCGCGACCGAGGATGCCAGGATGTTGACCAGGTTGTTGCCGAGGAGGAGGGCGCCGATCAGGCGTTCGCGCGCGGCGAGCAGCCGGTTGACGACGGAGGCCCGGGCGTTGCCCTCCTGCTCCAGCGCATGGAGGCGCGCGCGCGACGCGGCGGTGAGCGCGGTCTCGGAGCCCGAGAAGAACGCCGACAGCATGAGCAGGACGAGGATCGCCCCGCCGGCAAACCACAAATCCATCGCCTCGGGATCCGTTACGCGCCGTTGCCCGCCAAACCGGCCGGGGTCGCTTACACCAACGTCTCGGCCAGCATCGCCCTGACCTCCGCCGGGTCGATGTCGCGGGCGATGAACGACTTACCAATTCCGCGCGCCAGAATGAAGGTCAAGCGGCCGTCGGCGACTTTCTTGTCACGCGCCATCATCGTCATGACGGCATCGACGTCCAGCAGCATGCCGGACGCATCGGTTGCCTGCGGGCGTGTCGGCAGGCCGACGGCCGAGAGATGGGCGACGACGCGGTCCAGATCCTCCGCCGGGCACAAGCCCAGCCGGACCGAGAGACGGAAGGCCAGGACCATGCCGATCGCCACCGCCTCGCCATGGAGGAGATCGCCGGAATAGCCGGCCATCGCTTCCAGCGCATGGCCGAAGGTGTGGCCGAGATTGAGCAGCGCCCGGTCACCGCTCTCGCGCTCGTCGCGCGCCACCACGGCGGCCTTGGCACGGCAGCTGGCTGCGATCGCATGGCGCCGGGCGGCGGCGTCGCCGGCCAGGAGCGCCGCCCCGTTCGCTTCCAGCCAGGCAAAGAAGCCGGGATCGTCGATCAGTCCGTACTTCACGACCTCCGCATAGCCGGCCCTGAGCTCGCGCGGGGGCAGCGTGTCCAGGACCTTGGTGTCGGCGATCACCAGGTCGGGCTGATGGAAGGCGCCGGCCAGGTTCTTGCCGTGGTCGGTGTTGATGCCGGTCTTGCCGCCGACGGAGCTGTCGACCTGGGCAAGCAGGGTTGTCGGCACCTGTATGAAGGGCACGCCGCGCAGCGCGATCGCTGCGGCGAAACCGGCGAGGTCGCCGACGACCCCGCCGCCGAAGGCGATCACCGGCGTCGACCGTTCCAGCCCCTGGCCGATCAACTGGTCGACGACGCGTTGCAGGTTGGCCCAGGACTTCGAGCCCTCGCCCGGGTCGACGTTCACCGGCACGCCGAGGTCGAGGCCGGCCGCACTCAGCGAAAGGCCGAGGCGGGCGCCGTGCAGGGCGGTCACCTGGCTGTCGGCGATCAGGCGCACGCGCCCCCTCGGCGCGACCGCGGCGATCAGGTCGCCGGCGCGGTCGAGCACGTCATCGCCGATCACGATGTCGTAGCTGCGCGCACCGAGCTCGACGCGGACGGTTTCCGTCGGCTGGTCGGACCCTGGACTGTCGCTCCCCCGGTCGATCGCGGCGTCCGGGGCATGCATGGTCACGTGGCGATTCCCTTGATCGGGTTGAGATAGCCGGCGAGCGTCGAGGTCTCGGCGGGCTCCCCCGCCGCCTGGCTGCGCTGGGCGGTCTCGGCGATATGGCGCTCAACCGCCGCCACGACACGGTCGACGGTCCGTTCCGGCGGGCCGTCGTCGCTGTCCACGATCACGTCCGCCTCGGCATAGATCGGATAGCGCTCTTCCATCAGCCGCGTCAGCACCTCTCGCGGGTCCCTGTCGCGCAGGAGCGGGCGGCTGCGGTTGCGGGCGGTCCGCTGGACCAGCATGTCGATGTCGGCGCGCAGCCAGACCGAAAGCCCCTTCGCCCGGATGAGGGCACGGGTTTCCGCATCCATGAAGGCGCCGCCGCCGGTCGCCATGACGCCGGCCGGCCCCTCGAGCAGGCGCTTGATCACCCGCCGTTCGCCCTGGCGGAAGGCCGGTTCGCCCAGCCGTTCGAAGATTTCCTGTACGGAGCAGCCGGCGGCCGCCTCGACCTCCGTGTCGCTGTCGACGAAGGGAACGCCCAGGCGATGGGCGAGGCGCCGGCCGATGCTGCTCTTGCCGGCACCCATCAGGCCGACCAGGACGATCGTGCGGTCAGGCAGAAGCGGAGTTTGGCTCATCCGGTCCATTTCCCAGGGTTGCGGATCCGGCGATAGACCCCTGTCACCGGGGGTCGCCTCCGAGGTGCAGACCAGGTGGTCGCGGTCTTGGGGCGGTTCCGCGAGATCGATCGCATATCGCGTCGGAGGTGACGCTTTCAATCTCGGCCGATGCAGGGCAGTGTCCACCGGCTGCAGCCATCCCCCGTTGTCGAGGATCGGCCCCAACCCTCGTGACCCCTTGATCGGCAGGCTGTCCCAATGCTGCGCCTGTTCATGCTCCTCGTGCTTCTGGTAATCATCGGCGCCGGGTTTCTGTTCCTTGCGTCCTGGGATATTCCGCCCCCGGCGCAGGAGGTTGAGAAAGTGATTCCCGATGAACGGTTCCCCCGCTGACCGGCCGGCTGCCTGCCTGCGCCGGCTGCTCACTCTGACGGCCGCCACCCTCCTGGCGGCTTCGGCCCCGTCGCCGCTTGCCGCCCAGGGCGACCCGGGCGCCCCGATCCGGCTGATGCCGACCCCGGAGATCGCGACCGACGCCGGTGATGTCGACCCGCGCACGGACCCGATGCGCCTGGAGAGTTTCGGCAATCTCCTGATCGACCGGGAACAGGGCATCCTCGGCACCCTCGATGAGCGCAACGGCGGCTTCGGGCTCGACATGTGGTCCCAGACCCCGCGGGGTGCGGTGCTGCGCTGGCTGGGTGAGTTGCCGTCGGCGGCACCGTCGCCGGCCCAGCGGGACCTGGCGCTGCGCCTGTTGAAGAGCCGCCAGCCGACGCCGGTGCCGAACATGGGCGAACGGCCCGGCTTCAGCCCGGAGGTGGCGGCGCTGCGCGTCACCATACTGAAGGAACTCGGCGACCTCGCC
>CAYNIS010000210.1:0-6450 GCA_964397055.1 uncultured Rhodospirillaceae bacterium
ACACGTTTCTTCGAGGGAACGGTAAGCTCGGAGCGCGGGAGCGGCACGCCTACGAAGAGGTCCTGACTACGGTGCGCGGGGTGCGTTACGCTTCGACCCTGTGGGCGGCGACCCGGCGGAACGGCGAGTATTACGGCCTCAACATCGTCCACCAGATCGGTGTGGGGGCGGCGCGGGACGCGCGGCTGCGGTCGCGGGACTGGTTCGCGAAGATCGAGGGCCATGTGAACGAGCTCAAGGCCGATGAGGATTTGGTGCTCGCCAAGCACTCGGTGGACCAGATCGGCGCGGTGGCGGAGGCCTCGCTTCGCAGCTTCCTCGACGGCGCGCAGCGGATCGCCATGGAGATTTACCGCGAGCCGCTGACGCAAGACCCGGTCTGGAACGACTGCGCCTCGGAGTGGGGCAGGGGGCCGGGCTTCAAGAACCGGATCGAAGAACACCTTCGTACCTGGTTCGACGACACCCGCCCGGACCTGAAGGAAACCCTCGACGAACGCTTGCAAGCGCTGTGGGAGCGCGCTGTCGTCGCCCCGCTGATGCAGCTGACCGAGGAACACGAGCCTGAGCCGGAGGCGCGTGCGGAGCCGGACGACGGCAACGTGGTCAGCTTCCCGTCGACAGCATTGGCCTAAGCGGGACAACGCTGAGTGAATACCCGGCCCGGCCTATTGGGCCGGACCGGGCGGACCTGCCGGCAGGCGCCAACAGGCAAACGGTCAGGAACCCGGCAAGCCGGCGCATCGGCGCCTCCCCTCCTGCGCGCGTGTCATCAGGGATGATGTTAACCCGAACCGATCAACATAAGGTTGAGAGCGACCGCCCATCCGGCCCCAAGCCCGCGCGGCAAGCCCCCTCGACCTGGCGCGCCGCCGAAACGCTGGTACGGTCAGGGTCGGATCAGGTGATCGCGATCTCCAGCCCGTGGCATTCGGTGAGGTCGGGTGGCTCCCAGCGGGTGAGCATCCGGTCGATCGCGGCCTGCGGCACCGGCTCAGACCTCGCGCGGTTGCGGGCGTCGAGGCTGGCCGGATCGGTCTCCACATAGACCAGCCGCACGCGCGCGCGGTAGGCCGCGATCAGGTCGATCACCTGCCCGCGCACCTGACGGCTGAGGTTGGTCGCGTTCCAGATGAAGGGCTGGCGCTCGCGCAGGTGTTTGCGGGCCTGTTCGCGCGCGGCCTGGATCAGGGGTCCCTGGTCGCGGCCCGGGTCGATGCCGAGGGTCACCCGCAAGCGATCGAGCGAGAGGATCGGTTGATCGGTACCGGCTGCCCAGCTGTCCTTGCCCGCGGCCGGCAGCCCGGAAAGGACGGTGACCGGCCCCCACCAGTCGTCCCAGGCCGGGACATCGGCCTCCTGCCAGGCCTCCCGGAAATAGAGGAAACGGGTGTGGTCACCGGCGAAGGCACGCGGCTGGTGGAGGCACCCCTCCTCCCGCGCCATCTCCGCGAACAGCGCGATGTTGTCGAGGAGGCGGGGCACGTCCGGGGCTTCCCGGCCACGCGCGTCCGCCTCCGCCAGGAGGGCGAGGAGGTCACAGCGGGCCTGATGGCTGATCGCGTAAAGGCGTCGTTGTGGGGCCTCCCGCTCGATCAGATGGAACGGCACCTGGTGATGGGTCACCAGGTGGGCGATGAGCTCGCGCCGGGCGAATGGCACGCCCATCTCCCACAACAGGGTGCGCGCCATGATGCTGCCGCGCCGGGAATGGCCGGGGGCGGCGACGCGCCCGTCGACCGTCACCCGCGTGGTCGCCGGCTTGGCGATGTCGTGCAGAAGGGCCGCCCAGAACACGACCGCGCGATCCTCCGCCACCAGCGCCTGCCAGGCGGGATTCGCGATCAGTGCCTCGACCACCAGGCGGGTGTGCCGCCCGACATCGCCCTCGGCATGGAAAACGGGATCCTGCGGACAGTCGTAGAGGGCGCGGAACCAGGCAAACCTGGCGTCGATCTCCTGCCAGTCGACAGCCCGGCCGGGCGCGGGGGTGACCTCGCCAAGAGCACTCATGGCCGGCCGGCCAACCGATTGGCCAGGATCGGGCGCGAGAGCCAATGGCTGTCCGAGGCGATGACCGTCGACAGGAAGTCATGGCGTACGTATTTGTACCGCCCCGTCACCACCCCGCCCTCTTCGACCTTCAGGTAGAGCCCTTCCATCAGGTCGGAGGGATCGGTCTGGTGCCACACCATGTCCGGGCGGTGCGGCGGGACGGAGGCCGCGCTCGCCAGGGCATCCCGCCAACCGGGCGACTTGAAGGCCGACGGCCCGATCAGGGCGACGAGCTGGTCACGGCCGGTGAGCGGCCCCTGATGGAGGACCGGGACCGAATGGACCGGCAGGCGGCCGAGCAGGCGGCGGCGCGCCTCAGTTGACAGGAAACCCTCGGTCTGTCGGTCGAGGACGTCGAACTCCAGGAAATGGTGCGGCAGCGCATCGTAGAAGACGGTGTGCTTGGCGTAGAGCCATTCGCCGTAGAGCACATAGCGCGGACCAAGCACCTCCCGCAGCGCGGGCTCGATGCCGTGCGCCCAGGCCTTGAACGGCGCGAAATGGCGCTCACGACCGCCCCCGGTCAGATAGTGGCCACGGCTCTGCAGACGCATGTCGCCGTCATCGGCAAAGCTGATCGCGGCGTTCGCCCCGTCGACCTTCTCTTCGACCACGACGAAGCGGCCGTCGATCGCCTCCATGCCCGCGGCATCCAGGTCCTCGTCGCCCGGCTGTAAACGGCTGTCGAAGATGTGAGGCGTGCGCGGGTACTTCCGGAGCTCCAAGGTCATCGGTAGGTCCGTGCGATCGCGATGACGTGGCCCGGGACGTAGTCGATGGTGACCCGTACGGCCCCGGCCTCCGTCAACAGCTGCGCGAGGCTCTCCCCGGTGAAGAGGTGCAGATGTTCCGGATTGTCGTCCGGCTTCGACGGGACGGAGGCGACAACGAAACGGCTCGCCACCCGGACGGCCTCCCGCACCAGGGGGGCGGGATAGACCTGATGCTCGATCACCTCCAGTGCCGTGACGATGTCCGCTGCCTGATCCGCAAGCGGCAATGTGCTGGCATCGTCGGCCAGGACCGACAGGCGCCCGACCCCGCCACGGGCGACCGCCTCCAGAATCGACCGGCGATGCGCATCCGGCTCCACCGCTGTCACGGAGAGGCCGGGGAAGGCATCCAGCAGGGGCCACAGGAAGACACCCCGCCCGGTGCCGATATCGACGAGGGAGGCGGGTCCGAGCCCGCGCAGGATGCCGAGCACCGCCGAAACCCGGGGCAGACCCATGGTTTGCTTGAAGCGATGGAGCTTCAGCCCCGCTTGCGCCGCCGCGTGCCAAAGGTCCGCCTCCGGCGTCGCCCGGTCGAGGCCCAGGGTCCCCCGGACATAGGCCGCCGCGGTCTCTCGATAGATGTCCTCGCGCATCGGTCGCCCCGGCGTTTCCCTCGACAATGCCTTCCATCATACGCGCTGGCTATGGAACCGAAGGGCTGACGGACGACCCGCCCAGGCATTAGGGACGCGTCATCCCGATCCGCAATCAGAGACGTTGGCCCGGCCATGGCCCTGTTCGACCCGATCACCCTTGGCGACGTCACCCTGCCCAACCGCATCGTGGTGTCGCCGATGAGCCAGTACATCGCGCAAGCCGGGTTCGCCAACACCTGGCACACCGTCCATCTCGGCCGGTTCGCCCTCGGCGGTGCCGGGCTGGTGTTCACCGAGGCGACGGCGGTCGAGGATCGCGGGCGGCGCACGGCCGGCGACCTCGGCCTGTGGCGTGACGACCAGATCGACCCGCTGCTGCCGGCGGTCCGCTTCATCGCGGGCGAAGGGTCGGTCCCCGGCATCCAGCTCGGCCATGCCGGCCGCAAGGCGAGCGAGCGGCGCCCGTGGCATGGCGAAACGCCGATCACGGAGGAGGACGTCGCCCTGCGCGGCGAAGCGCCGTGGCCGACGATCGCCCCCTCCGCCCTGCCCTACGGCCCGGACTGGCACGTGCCGGAGGAGATGGACGAGGCCGCGATCGCAGCCGTGCTCGACGCCTTCCGCGCGGCCGCCCGCCGGTCGTTCGACGCCGGCTTCCAGGTCATCGACCTCTATGGCGGACACGGCTTCCTGATGCACCAGTTCCTGTCGCCGGCCGCCAACCGGCGCGGCGACCGCTGGGGCGGCAGCCTGGAGAACCGGATGCGCTTTCCGCTCGCCGTCATCGACGCCGTGCGTGCGGAATGGCCGGAACGACTGCCGCTGTTCTACCGGCTGTCCGCGACCGACTGGCTGGAAGGCGGGCTGGAGGTCGAGGACACGGTGGCTTTCGCGGCAGAGGCGAAGGCGCACGGGGTCACGGTCATGGACGTTTCGACCGGCGGCATCGGCGGCGACCTGCCGAAGAAGCGGATGCCGGTCGCCCCCGCCTTCCAGGTGCCGTTCGCCGAGCAAATCCGGCGGGAGGCCGGCGTCGCCACCATGGCGGTCGGCCTGATCCTGGACGCCGAGACCGCGGACGGGATCGTTGCCAGCGGACAGGCCGATTTGATCGCGCTCGCGCGGGAAGTGCTGGACGACCCGAACTGGGCGCTGCACGCCGCCGGCAAGCTCGGCCTCGACCCCGATTTCGACCGCTGGCGCCCGCAATTCGGCTGGTGGCTGAACAAGGGGGAACGCGCGCTGAAAAAGCTGGGGGTCCGCTAGCGCGTGTTCCGGCGATGTGGACCCACATCGCCGCGCGAAACGCGCGCCAACCTATTGAGTCTGAGCATTTTCCGAACCGCCGGGCCGATTCCGGCCGGCTGGAACATGCTCTAAAGCACCATCTGCGTCTGCGTCACCAGGGCGACCAGCTTGCCCTCCGCCGTTTCGATCCGCGTCTGCCAGACCTGGGTCCGGCGGCCCAGATGGATCGGCGTTGACCGGCCGGTCACGGTCGTACCGGCCGGGGCCGCGCGCATGAAGTTGGTCTTGCTCTCGATCGTCGTCGTGCCGGCGGCGTCGTCCGGCAGGTTGAGAACGGTTCCCATCGCCCCCAGCGTGTCGGCAAAGGCCATGACCGCACCGCCATGCAGGATCTCCGGCCGCGTGCAGAGTTCCGCGCGGACCTCCAGTGTTGCTTCGACCAGGTCCTTCTCCGCCTTCGTCACCTGAATGCCCATCAGCTTGGCGAAGGGCAGCATGTTCGCCTGTAGCTCCTCGACCGTTAACTCCTTGACCGTTGGCATCCGCCCCATGTCTCCCCGGTTCGGTGTTGCGTCGGAACCAGGAAGCACGACGGGCAGCCGCGATCCAATGACGTTCGAGGTAGTCGGCGGGACGATCCGGGACGTCAGCCGGCTCGCCTTCGGTGGCACGCCACGCGGCCTCGGCATCCTGATCAGGGGGCTGGCCAGTGGGCGTGATCCAGGATAGAACATTGTCAGAACAAGCGGAGGGTGCGATGCCGGATCGCAAGGGGGCGAGCAGGATCGCCGACGTCACACCGGAGTTGAAGGCGGCCCTGGAGGCCGGTACGGAGGAGTCGGCCACCCTTTCCGAGGGGCTGGCGATCGACTTCGCGGCCCTGATGGCGGCCGTCGTGCCGGAAGCGGCGGAGACGGCGCGCGCCCGGATCAAGCCCGCGGACGGCATCACCAAGCGCATGGCGGAGGCCGCCGCGGTGATCGAGGAGGTGGTCGGCCTGGACGCGGCCGACCGGCTGGCCGCTCACCGGTCCGACACGGTGCGTGGGTGGGCCGCCCATCTCCTCGCCCGCGTCCCTGATCTTCCCATCGAGGAGCGCCTGGAACAGCTGCGACCGCTCGGCGACGACCGCCATTTCGGTGTCCGGGAATGGGCCTGGCTGGCGTTCCGCCCGCATGTCGCCGCCGATCTGGACCGCGCGCTCCTCGCCCTGGCCGCCTGGGTCCGGGACCCGGCGCCAAACATTCGCAGGATCGCGGTCGAAATCTCTCGTCCGCGCGGCGTCTGGTGCGCCCATATCGCCGAGCTGAAGGCGGATCCGGATCGCGGACTGCCGCTCCTCGACCCGCTTCATGCGGAGCCGGAGCGCTATGTCCAGGACTCGGTCGCCAACTGGCTGAACGATGCGGCGAAGGACCGGCCCGACTGGGTCCGCGGCGTCACCGACCGCTGGGCGGCCGCATCCGACACAAAGGCCACGGCCTATATCGTCAAGCGCGCCCGCCGCAGCCTCCCCAAGACCTGAGGCGGCTTTTTACTCGCGGATCAGGTTGGTGAAGGCGTTGGTGATCGGATAGCGCCGTTCCTTGCCGAACGCGCGGCGCGTGATCTTGACCCCAGGCGGGGCCTGGCGGCGCTTGTATTCGGCGCGGTCCAGGAGCTTCCACACCCGCGCCACCGTCTCCACGTCGTGGCCGCGTTCGGTGATCTGGGCGAGCGACATCTCCTCCTCGATCAGGCAGGTCAGGATGTCGTCCAGGTGCTCATAGGGCGGC
>CAYNIS010000211.1:0-6440 GCA_964397055.1 uncultured Rhodospirillaceae bacterium
GTGGCACCTGACCGGCGGTCCCTGCTTCCGGCCGACAGCGCCCCGGGCTCCGGGGAGCGGCTGATGTCGCTGCGCCTGCCGGCGCGGCCCGACCGGCTGAAGCTGATCCGTCAGGCGGTGGATGCGGCGGCACGCTATTGCGGGTGCGGCGATGACTGTGTCGCCGACATCGTGATGGCGGTGGACGAGGCCTGCCAGAACGTCATCCGTCACGCCTATGGCGGCGCCGACGGCGACATCCTGATCGACCTGTGCCGCGACGGCGACGTCATTGTCGTTCACCTGATCGATTTTGCCCAACCGACCGATCCGGATGTGGTCAAACCGCGCGCTTTGGACGACATTCGCCCTGGCGGCCTGGGCACTTATCTGATTGGCACGGTCATGGACGAGGTCGGCTTCGCCAAGCCCCCTGAGGGCTGCGGAAACCTCTTCGTGATGAAGAAGCGCATCGGCTGACCCATCGGGCGGGGGCTGGGGTCTGGAGTGCGGATTTCGGGGGAGCAACTGTCATGATCGCGGTCGACAACCGGGACGGTGTCGTCCTGGCCTCGCTTTCGGGTGAGATCGATCTGGAGAAGTCACCGGCCATCAAGGCGGAGTTGCTGCGGCAGGTCTCCCAGCGCCAGCCGGTTGCCGTGGATTTGAGCCAAGTGCTGTACATCGACAGCTCCGGCATCGCGAGCCTGATCGAGGCCCTGCAGCAGGCGCGGCGGCAGGGCACCGACTTCGTTCTGATCGGCCTCAGCCAGTCGGCGAAGCGGGTGATCAAGCTGACCCGGCTCGACACCGTGTTCCGCTCATTCGACACGCTCGACGCCTACCTCGCCCAGCGCTGATCATCGGGTTCGGGCGGCGGGTGCAATGGTAAAGGCGCTGATCGGCCAGACCGAACGGGTCGGGCGGCATGTGACGGCGGGTATCGGCGAGGTCGGCTTCGCCGCCGTGCTTTTCGTGCAATCCTTGTATTTCCTGGTACTCGGCCCGTGGCGGCGCCAGCCGGTCCGTCTCGACGCCATCGTCGCCGAGATGATGACGGTCGGCGTGCGCGCGATCCCGATCGTCATCCTGCTGTCGGTGACCGTCGGGCTCATGGTGTCGATCCAGGGCATCTACACCCTGCGCGCCTTCGGGGCGGAGCATCAGGTGGTGATCGGCGTCGCCTATGGCGTCGTGCGCGAATTCTCGCCGCTGATCACCGCGATCCTGATCGCCGGCCGGTCCGGGTCGGCGCTGGCGGCGCGCATCGCGACCATGCGCATCAGCCAGGAACTGGACGCCCTGACGGTGATGGGCGTGGACCCGATCCGCTTCCTGGTCGCCCCGGCGCTGGTCGCCCTGGTCATCATGCTGCCGTCGCTCAGCCTCTTGTCGATGGCGATGGCCCTCCTCGGGGCGTCGGTCTACGTCAACGCCGAACTGGGCTTGAGCTACGGCGCCTATCTCGAGCAGACGATCCTGGCGCTGACCGTCGACGATCTGGCCCATGGCCTGTACAAGAGTGTGCTGTTCGCCGTCCTGATCACGCTGGTTGCGGTGATCAACGGGGCGAGCGTCGTCGGCGGGGCAGAGGGGGTCGGCCGCATGACCACCCGATCGGTTGTCCATGCGATCAGCGCGATCGTGATCACCGACATGGTGTTCGTCTATCTCGCGACCCGCCTTTAGGCCCGGGACCGGATCGATGTCGCTCGTCCCCGCAAGCCTGCCGATCACCAACCAGCCGGTCATCTCGGTCGAGAACCTGGTGGCGCATTACGGTGCCACCCGGGTGCTGCACGGCCTCGATCTCGAAGTCGCCCAGGGCGAAATCCTGGTGATCATGGGCGGGTCGGGATCCGGCAAGTCGACCCTCCTGAACCATCTGCTCGGCCTGCTGCGGCCGACCACCGGCTGTGTCCGCGTGCTGGGCGAGGACCTCAACCGCATCGACAGCGTCCGCCTGACCGAACTGCGCACGCGCATCGGCGTCGCCTTCCAGGGCGGGGCGCTGTTCTCTTCCCTGACCGTCGGCGACAACATCCGCCTGCCGCTGGCCGAGCACACCCGGCTCGACCGCAACACCATGGACATCATCACCCGCCTGAAGCTGGAGATCGTCAATCTCGCCGGGGCCGAGCACCTGATGCCGTCCCAACTGTCCGGCGGCATGATCAAGCGCGCGGCCCTCGCCCGCGCCATCGTCATGGACCCCAAGCTCCTGTTCTGCGACGAACCCTCGGCCGGGCTCGACCCCGTGGTGTCCGCGGCGATCGACGATCTCATCCTTTTGTTGCGCGACGCGATGGAGATGACCATCGTCGTCGTGACCCACGAACTCGAGAGCGCTTTCAAGATCGCCGATCGGATCTGTGTGCTCGACAAGGGCCACATCCTGATGGTCGGCACGGTCGATGAAGTGCGATCGAGCGACCACCCCCGGGTGCAGGCGCTGATCAACCGGCAGATCGAGGATGTCGTGGTCGACGCCGACGCCTATCTGGAAAGGCTGGCGGGGAATCCCGCCTGACCTGACCCGCCTGATCCGGCTCACCTGACCCCGCGAAGCCGGCGTCCCCCTTCCGCAACCCCTTGGCACCTAGCCCTCCACCTGTCCTTCGAAAGCCCGAACCCTTGCGCAGCCCCTCCATCCATTACGCCCTGGTCGGCAGCTTCGTGATCGCGGCGGTCGCAGCACTGCTGGTCAGCCTCGCGACGCTGACCGGGCGTACGACCGCGACCGAGCGCTACAGCGCGGTCTACGATAACGTCACCGGTGTCGCCTATGGCACCCGGGTCTTCTACGAGGGCTATTCGGTCGGCCAGGTCGAGCGGATCGAGCCGCTGCTGCGCGACGGTCGCCAGCATTTCCGGGTGGTCCTGTCGGTGACCGAGGGCTGGCGCATCCCGACCGACAGCGTTGCCGTGATCGCCATGTCGGGCATCCTGACCCCGCCGATCATCGAGATCATCGGCGGCGATGACATTGCTGTCCTGGCCCCCGGGGACGAGCTGATCGCGCGGGGCAGCGGCAACGTCTTCGCCGCCTTCGCCGATATCGCCGGCCAGGTCGGGGAGCTTTCCGAGGAGGGCCTGAAGCCGCTGCTGGAGAACCTCAACCGCTATCTCGTCACCCTCGGCTCGACCTTCGAGGAGGAGGCGCCGATCCTGATCGCCGACCTTCAGCGCCTGATCGCCAGCCTGGCCGACAAGACGCCGGCGGTGCTCGCCCGGGCGGAGGCGATCATGGCGCGCGTCGACGAAGGGGCGGCGCGCCTGATGCGGGAAGAGAACTTCGCCGAGATCGAGGCGACCCTGTCCAATGTCGAGGCGGCGACGCGCGACCTCTCCACGCTTACCCGCGACCTTGATCAGACCCAGGCGCTGGTCAACCGGCTGTTGTCCACCGTGGACCGGACGGTGGGGGAGAACCGGGAGGGCATCAACCGCAGCCTCGCCGACCTCAATCATGTCCTCGGCACCATGGCCCGCTCGGTCGACAGCATTGCCTTCAACCTCGAAGGGACGACGCGGAACATGCTGGAATTCAGCCGCCAGCTGCGCGAGAACCCGGGGCTGCTGATCGGTGGGACACGCCCGCGTGACGGCGCTTCCCTCGACCGCCGGTAATGGCGGGGGTGGAAATGGTGGGGGTGGAAATGGCGGGGGACCGTGATCGTTGAACATGCTTGCGAGGAGAACGCTGATCGCGGCGGGATCGGCCGCGGGGGCCGTGACGGCGGCAGGCTGTGCCGGCGATCCGCCGCCGCGCGACACGTTCTACCGGCTGGTTTCCTCCGACCCGGCACAGGTTTTTCCGCTCCCGCCGCTCGACGCCGTGGTGGAGGTCGAGCGCTTCACCGCGACCGGCATCCTGGCCGACCGGGCCCTGGTCTATGCCGCCGGCTCCCCGCCCGACACGGTCCGGCGCTATGACTATGATTTCTGGACGGAGCCGCCGCCGGCCCTTCTCCAGAACGCGCTGGTGACCCAGCTGCGCGATGCCAATGTCGCGACCCGGATCGTCACCCCGGGGCTGCGCGCCAGCCCCGGCTATTCGGTCAAGGGCCACATCGACCGTTTCGAGCAGGTGCTGGAGGGGCCGGAACGGGCGTCGGTCGCGATCGAGATGGAATTGAGCCTGACCCGGCTGTCGGACAATCGCATCTTCGTCTTGCAGACCTACCGCGCCACGCAGCCCCTTCCCGACCAGCGCGTGTCGCCGGCGGTCGGCGCGCTCAACGCCGCCATCGCCGGCATTTTCGACGCTTTCATCGAGGATATCGACAGGGCCCTGGCCGGCGGCTGATCCGTGCCGGCCGGCCGATCAGTAGATGCGGCGGCGCGTGTCGCTGAGGGAGTTGCCGCGGCCGCGGCCGCCGTCGGACCCACGGTTGCGGCGCGCGGTCGGCGCGCGCGTCGCGCTCGGCCGGCGCTCCTCGCGGGTTTCCACGGCGCGTTCCTCTTCCGCTTCCTCGCGCTCCTCGCGCACGAAGGTCGTGGTCTGGCCGGGCGCCATCTGATCGCGCAGGGTGCCGCGGGCCAAACGCTCGCGCATTTCCGCGGTGATCGGAATCTGCACCGACACCGGGTCGCTCAGCGGCTCAAACGCGACCGGGCGCTCTTCCGCGAGCCGGCCGAGATCGCGGGTCACCTCGACCATGGCCTCGAGCATCGGGCAGGTGTCGGTGCGGCCGCTCGCCTCCTGCTCCTCGGCCAGGTCGGTGATCGCCCGGTTGTAGGACGCGAGGCGCGATTTCGCCTCCGCGCTCTTGTTGAGGGTCAGGGGCACGACGTGCTGGCTGGCGAGATTGCCGTATTCGCGGACCAACGCCTCCCGGTCGCAGCGCTGTGCTTCGGCGGTGCCGGCAGCGAACATGGCGAGGAATGCGAGGCCGGAAACGAACGTGCGCGTGACCATGGGTTCACCCCCGCAACACCGTCGGACATCCCGAACGGTCCCACCGGATCGTGGCGAACTCATGGCGCATTGCCACATTTGCCATAATTACCAATAAGTTAACGAGCGCGACAGGCCGCTTCGGCCTACGCGAGGTCAGCGGACCGGCAGCGCCTCCACCGTGGCCACCGGTGACAGCTTGCCCTCCGCGTTCAGGCGCGCGATCACGATGTCGCCCGATCCCGGGAAAACCCCGGTCAGGGCGGTGATGTTGACCTGATGGGTGACCAGGAAGAGCGGCCGGTCGTCGGTGTAGGACAGGACGAAGTCGAGCACGGCGCGGGTCTGGATCGGTCGGTTCACGACCCGCCGGAAGAAGGAGTTGAGCGCCTTGAGCTCACGCACCTCGCCGATGCCGAGCAGCTCCGCGGTTTCCCGGCAGCGGCACCATTGGCTGGTGCGGACATCGGCGTCGGCAACGCCGCGCGCGCGCAACAGCTCGCCGATGCGCCGCGCCTGATCCCGCCCGGCCGGGGACAGGTTCCTCTGCGTCGCGCAGTCATCGACGTCGAAGTCGGCGGGATCGCCGGTGCCGGGGGCGAGCGCGTGGCGCATCAGCATCACGTGCCGGCCGTCCAGCATCAGCGCCCAGGGATCGCCGGCATCCTGGGCGGAGGCGCGCCCGGCAGCCGCCAACGCGATGAGGGCTCCCACGATCACGATGGCGGCAAGAGCATTTACCAGCCGGCCGGAACCGGCCCGGCGGTTCGGCAAATGCTCAGATTCAACTGACTGGCGCGCGTTCCGAACCGCGATGTGGGTCCACATCGCCGGAACACGCGCTAGGCGGTGCCAGATCATGGGCGCCCTCGTTCGGATCGGCGTTGAGGTCCTTCTGTCAGGTCCTTCTCTCAGGTTCTTCTGGCGGCGTCAGTCCGCGCGCACCACGCCCTCGCGGCGCGGGTCGGCCCCGCCAAGCAGGCCGTCCTGGGTCACCGCGATGACATGCAGCCCGCTGGTCATGGGGGCCACGCGGACCGTGTGGCCCATCGCCTTCAGCCCCTCCTCGAGCGCCGACATCGGGGTCCCCGCTTCAAGGTCGACGGCGTTGCGGCGGGCGACGATGTGCGGCAGGGCCACCGCTTCGGCCGGGGTCATGTCCCAGTCGATCAGGGCGACGACGGTGCGCGCGACATAGCCGATGATGCGGCTGCCGCCGGGCGAGCCGAGCACGTATTTGAGATCGCCATCCGGGCCGAACACCAGCGTCGGCGCCATCGACGAGCGCGGGCGCTTGCCGGCTTCCGGCCGGTTGGCGACCGGAGCGCCGTTGAATTCCGGCCGGAAGGTGAAGTCGGTCAGCTGGTTGTTCAGCATGAAGCCGGCGACCTTCACATGCGCGCCGAACGCGGTCTCGATCGACGACGTCAGCGCGACCGCGTTGCCGGCCCCGTCGACGACCGAGATGTGGGTGGTCGACGGCCCCTCCAGCTGGGTCGGTGCCGCCGGTGGCGGGGTCGGCATCGCCTGGGCGGGGTCGATCAACGCCGCCCGTTCGGCA
>CAYNIS010000212.1:0-227 GCA_964397055.1 uncultured Rhodospirillaceae bacterium
TCCGGGGCCGCCGAGATCGCCCGCTACGACCTCGCCGAAGACGAGGTTCAGCGCAATCTCAGGGTGATCGGCCGGCTGCGCGCCCTCTCCGCCGCCGAGCGTGCCGAATTCCTGATGCGCGGACGGAATGCGTCGGCCCAGGTCCTGAGCCAGAGCGCACCCGACCCGTCTCAAACCGGCACCACCGCGGGTGGTCCGGCCGTTGCCGCTGCCCTGACGAACGGGCC
>CAYNIS010000212.1:237-6439 GCA_964397055.1 uncultured Rhodospirillaceae bacterium
GGAGTGCCAGGGCGGAACTCTCGACCGTGCCGCCGTTGCCGCTCGGATCGTCGGCCCGTGCCGCCTCCCTCAGAGCCGCCGCCGCGTCGACACCCAGCCTGTCCCAGGCGCGCCCCTGGGCCCGTGCGGATCAGGCGGCGGGCAATGTCGTTGTCGCGCGCGAGCTGGAAGCGCCGACCACGACCCCGTCG
This sequence comes from uncultured Rhodospirillaceae bacterium, assembly GCA_964397055.1. Taxonomy (GTDB): domain Bacteria; phylum Pseudomonadota; class Alphaproteobacteria; order CAYNIS01; family CAYNIS01; genus CAYNIS01. The sequence goes on from CAYNIS010000212.1 coordinate 429, forward strand.
CGGCAGGTAGCGGCGAGCCGCCCGACGCCGACAATCATCACCGCACCGACCCCGGAAATCTCGACCCCGGAAATCTCGAACCCGGAAATCTCGAACCCGGAAGCTTCCCCCCCCGAAGTCTCCGCTCCGGCTGCCACGCCCGCTTCGGACGACGACAACGGCGGCACGCGCGTGGCCCTCTTGGCGCCGGCCGATCCCGCGCCACAGCCGACTGCCGCCGTCAGTTCTTCTTCGGTCGGGCCTTCTTCGGACAGCGCTCCCTCGGGCGCCGATGCCAGCGTTCCGGCATCGGAAGTTCCGGCATCGGAAGTTCCGGCCTCGGAAGTTCCGGCATCGGAAGTTCCGGCCTCTGAGATCCCCGTGACGCAACCCCTGCCCCTGCCAGCGCAGACGCCGACGCCGCCCCGTAGTGCCACGTCGCCGACGCGCGGGCTCGGTCGCGACCTGACGCAGCCGCCACGCCTGAGGGAGCCGGACCCGCCGGTCGCCGCGATCTCGACCGCGTCGACGCCCGCCCCACGTGCCGCCGGTGCGCCGGCGGCGCCGAGGCCGGCTCCCAATTTCGCGACGGCGCGGCTCGGGCCGCCGCCGGCACCGGCCCCCGCCATCGCGACGACAGGCACCGAGCGTGGGTCGGCGAACAGCACCCCGTCCCGGACCGCAACCGGCGGCACGGCCGGAACCGCAGCGGCGCCGACGCAGGTGGCGATGGTGCCTGGCGCGGGCACGAACAACGGCGGCTTGCCGGACGTCACGAACGGCGGCGGCTACTGGGTTCAACTGACCTCCCAGCCGTCACGCGACGAGGCTGACCAGGCTTGGGGCGTTCTGACCGAGAGCGAGCCGCGCCTCGCGGACCTGGAACCGCGCATCCAGGCCGCCGACCTGGGCGACAATCGCGTCTTCCATCGGGTCCGGGTGGGTCCGTTCGATGCCAGCGGTGCTGCCCGCTGGTGCGACGAGCTCAAGAGCAGCCTTGGCGACTGTCTGGTGGTGCGGGCCCGTCGATAAGCGATCCGACTGCCCGCGAGCGAAGCGGCCGTTGGCGGATCGGGGAAACGGGCCGAGGGCAAGCGGCGGCTGGCTTTCCCGGCGCCCTACATCGTCGCGAAGGCCTCGGACAGGCGCATGAAGGCCGGTCCGGCAAGCACGATGAAAAGACACGGCATGATGAACAGGATCATCGGAACCGTCATCGTCGCCGGTAGTTTCGCCGCCTTTTCCTCCGCCCGCATCAGCCGTTCGTGCCGAAACTGATCGACCAGGATCTTCAGGGATCGGCTGACCGGTGTGCCGTAGCGTTCGGTCTGGATCAGCGTTCCGACCAGCGACCGGATTTCCGCCAGGGCCACGCGTTCGGACAGGTGCTGCAGGGCCGAACGACGTTCCGGCAGGAAGCTGAGCTCAATCGCGGTCAGGCCAAGCTCGTCGGCGATGTCCGGGCCCGCCCCGCGCATCTCATGGGCGACGCGGGACAGGGCGGCATCCAGGCTGAGGCCCGCCTGAGCACAGATCACCAGCAGGTCGAGCGCATCGGGCAGCTGCAGCTTCAGCGCCTGCTCCCGCTTCTGGACCTGGTTCTTCACGAAGATGTCGGGCCCGAGATAGCCGAGGATCGCCGCCGCCATGACATAGAGGTGCTTCTGAGCCGCGGCCGGTCCGGTCGCCTCCCCGTCATAGACGCTGAGGGCGGTGATCATGGTCAGGAGCAGGGGCAGGAACATCTTGGCGAGGACGAAGCGATTGAACGCCTCGTCGCTGCGCCAGCCGGCCTGGGCCAGCTTGCGGCGGATTTCCTGGGCGCGGTCCCGGTTGGCGCGGCGGATACGCTGGGCGATCCAGGAACCGGGCATCGCGTTCATCTGTGCGCGGGTGCGGTTCTTCTGCGGTTCGGTATAGGCCGACCGTAACTTCTCGCGGCGCTGGGCGAGGGCCCGGGCACGCGCCACCCCGGGGTTCTTCTCGACCATGCCGAACCAGACCGTGGCCATCGCGAACAGCGCGGTCAGCCCCGCCATCGCCGTGACCAGGAACTCCATCGTACTAGCGTCCAGGCCGAACATCGCGTCACACCTCGAAGCTGGCCATTTTGAACATGACGATCAGGCCGACGATCATCGACACACCGCCGCCGGCGAGCGTGAGCGTGGCATTCGTCGTCTCGAAGAACGTGCCGACATATTCGGGATTCACCGACCAGATGATCAGGAACAGGGTGATCGGCAATGCTGCGAGGATGTAGGCGCTGGCCCGCGCTTCCGAGGTCATCGCCTTCACCTTCAGCTTCATCTGCAAGCGCTGGCGCACGATCTCGGCAAGGCCATCCAACGTCTCGGCAAGGTTGCCGCCGGTCTCCCGCTGGATCGCGACCGAGGTCAGGAAGAACTTGAAATCGGGCGTATCAAGTCGCTGGGCAGCTTCCTTCAGCGCGTCATCCTGGCTCATGCCCAGGCGGATGTTGTCGGTGATGGTTCGGAACTCAACGCCGAGCGGGTCTGGCAACTCCTCACCGACATTGCGGAAGGCTTCGCCCAGCGGCAGGCCGGAGCGCAGCGACCGCACCATCAATTCGATCGCATCCGGGAAGCCCTTGGTGAACTTGGCGAGCCGGCGCGAGACCAGGAAGCCGATCACCTGGTGCGGGATCAGGATGCCGAACCCGAGGCCGGCCGCGAACGACGTCACCGGGGCCATGCCGGCAAGGTTCCGCAGCATCACCGTGAAGAACAGGATCAGGATCACGGTCGCCAGGACATACTCGCCGAGCCGGATCGGCAAGCCAGTGGCCTGAAGCCGCGTGCGCAGCTTCTCCGGCTTCGGCACGACTGCCTTGAGGATCAGGTTCAGGGTCGGGACCGAACTGTCCGACTTGTTGAGACGGACACTGATCGCCTGCTCCATCCGCGCCTGGGCGGGGTTGAGGCGACCCTCCAGCCGGTTCAGGCGCTTCTTCAGCCGGGTGTCCCCGGAGCCGGCGACGCCGAAGGCGACCGCCAGCAGGATCACGCTGAAGAACCCGCCGCCCGACACCATGAGCACGAGGATGGTGCGTTCGTCCATCAGCCCATCGCCTCCAGCAACGGGCGATCGAGCCCGAAATAGGCCGCCTTCGTCTGGAAATGCGGGCGCAACCCGGTCGACTTGTGCTCGCCGACCATCTTGCCGTCGGCACCGACTTCCTGAAACTTGAAGGTGAAGAGGTCCTGGGTCGTGATGACCTCCTCCTCCATGCCGACGACCTCGGTGATCGCCGTGATGCGCCGCTTGCCGTCGCGCATGCGGCTGATCTGCACGATCATGTCGACGGCCGACCCGACCAGCGTCTTGATCGCGCGCGATGGCAGCGGCATGCCCGCCATCATCACCAGGTTCTCCAGGCGCTGCAGCGCTTCCCGCGGGCCGTTGGCGTGAATGGTACAGAGCGAGCCGTCGTGGCCGGTGTTCATCGCCTGCAACATGTCGAAGCACTCGGACCCGCGCACCTCACCCAGGATGATGCGGTCCGGACGCATACGCAGCGAGTTCTTCAGGAGGTCACGCATGGTGATCGCCCCCTCGCCTTCCAGGTTGGGCGGTCGGGTCTCAAGCCGGACGACATGGGGCTGCTGCAGCTGCAGTTCCGCCGCGTCCTCGATGGTGACGATGCGCTCTGTCATGTCGATCATCTGCGAGAGCGCGTTCAGGAGCGTCGTTTTACCGGAACCGGTACCGCCGGAGACGACGATGTTGAGGCGCGAGCGCGCGGCGATCTTGAGCACGGTCGCCATGTTGGGCGAGATGTTGCCCTGGCGCGCCATGACGTCGAGGGTGATCTTCTTCTTCGAGAACTTACGAATGGAGATCGACGGACCGTCGATCGCCAGCGGCGGGATGATCACGTTGACGCGGGAGCCGTCCTCCAGACGCGCATCACACATCGGTGTCGATTCATCCACGCGGCGGCCGATGCGGCTGACGATCCGGGTCGCGATGTTCAGGACGTGGGCGTTGTCGCGGAACTTCACGTCGCTCAGGACCAGCTTGCCGCCCTTTTCGACGTAAACCTGATCGGACCCGTTGACCATGATGTCGGTGACGCCCGGGTCGGCCATCAACGGCTCCAGCGGGCCGATGCCGAGCATCTCGTCCAGCATCATGGACGCAAGCTCGCGCTGCTCGAGCGCGTTGAGGCGGATCTTCTCCTCGGTCAGGATCTCCGGAATGATCGACGTCAACTGCTGAAGCAGTTCCTCACGCGGCAGCTTTGACGCCGCCGCCGGGTCGATGCGTTCCAGAAGCAGCGGCTGCACCTTGTTCATCGGATCGACGAGGCGCCCGCGCATCGCCGCCTGCGCCGCCGCGATGTCGACCGGGTCCTCGCTGTTGCGGGCCGCCGGTTTCGCCGGCAGTTCCTGCGCCGGTACCAGCTCTGGCACAAGGGCCTCGACCACTCCCTTGACCACCGCCTCGTCCTCGAGGCCGGCGGAAGCGATCAGCTCTTCGACCTTGCGGGTCAGCGCGTCAGCAAGATCGGCCCGGTCGTAAAGCGAGACCATTTCCGGCGTGAACTGGTTCTTCAGTTCCGGCAGCAGTTCCACCGCCAGACGCAGCACCAGTTCGTTGCGAGAGTCGGTCGGAAGCAGAGCCTTGGCCAGGGACGTCTTCAGCGTCGGCTGCGGCGCCACGACCGCGGGTGTCGGCTCCGGATCCGGGACGACGGCAATCTGTGCGGCGGCGGGTTCCTGCCTGCGACGTCCAAACCCGGCGGATAACGGCATGGTGCTACGCCTTCTTCGATCCGGACAGCAGTCCCGAGAGCGACAGGTTGCTCATCCAGCCGCCCTTCTTGACCACCTGATGTTCCGGATTCAGGCGGTCGACCGCAAGTTCCTGGAGCGCCTTGGAAATCGCCTCGGCCTTGGCCACCACCGACACGGGTTTCCCGGCCGTCGTCGCCTCGAGCACGGTCTTCGTGTCCTCGGGCAGGGAGTAGGCGATCTCCGTCCCCAGCATCCGCTCGAACTCCGATCGCGGCACATGGGTCTTGCCGCCCTTCGGCATGCGGTTGGCGACGACCAGGACCTTCGTCGCGGAGGCGATCGACTGGACCATCTGGTTGATGCGCACGGTATCGCGCAGGCCGGCAAGCGACATATCGGTGACGATGATCACCTCATCAGCATTCTGGATCAGGCTGTCGCTGGTCACCGCCGCCGAGCGCGGCAGGTCGATGATCACGTATTCGCTGGCGTCGCGGATCTCCTGGACCAGCAGTTCAACAGCCCCGGCATCGACGTTGATGGCGCCATCGAGCGGCGCTTCCGCGCCATAGACGACAAGCCGTTCGGTAACGCGGCTGGCGGCCGACGTGGTCAACAGGCCGTCGATGCGGTCGGACGAGACCAGAGCGTCGATCAGGCCGGCCCCCGGTTCGATGTCGAGGTTGAGGGCGGCGTTGCCGAAACGCAGGTCGAGATCGACGATGGCGGTGCGCCGGCGATGCTCCTGGGCAAGCTGCCAGCCGAGATTGATGACGACGGTGGTGGCCCCCACACCGCCGCGCGCGCCGATCACGATGATCAGGTGGCCGGCCTTCGCCTGTTTCGGCTGGGCGGCCTCGACCGGTGCCCGGGCGCGTTCCGCCAGCGCCTGGAAGGTGCGGTCGATCAGGCCCTGGTCGAGCGGCTTCACCAGATAGTCGGCAAGCCCGATGTCGATCAGTTCGCGGTAGAGGCGCACATCGTTGTGATCGCCGATCGCGACGACCTGGGTGTCGGGATCACATACGTCCGCCAGGCGATCGATCTCGTCGAGGGGGCTGGTCAGGCCGGACAGGTCGACCAAGAGGACGCGCGGCGCCGACATGGACGGCAACGCGGCGATCGCGGCGGCGACACCGCCCGGGCTGACCATCGGCCGACTGTGCCCCGAATGGGGGTCGAGCATCTGTCCGAGGCTGCCCATATCGACGTCGTCGCCGACGAAGGCGACGACCTCCGCCTTCATGCCGGGCGATGCCCTAATGCTGTCAA
>CAYNIS010000213.1:0-6426 GCA_964397055.1 uncultured Rhodospirillaceae bacterium
ATCGGCACCGTCCCGCTCCAGGCATAGGCGACGTAGCGGCCCTGTTGCTCGAGCGGGGTGAAGAACGGGCCGAAGGCGACCCACAGGCCGACGAAGGCGAGACCCGGCAAGTCCGGGTGGAAGCAATCGCGTGCCAGGGCCACCCGGCCGCGGGTGGCCAGGATCGCCGTCTGGACCTCCTCCGACAGGAACGGCAGGTCAAGCCGATAGCCGGTCGCGAAGATCAGCCCATCGGCCTCCGTCCCGCTGCCGTCGGTGAAGGTCAGGCGTCCCCCGTCCACCTCGGCCACGAACGGGCGCGGCGTCAGCCGGTGTTCGGCCACGAGGTTCAGATAGTAGGGGCTGCCGGTGAACCAAGCCTTCTCCAGATCCGGGTCGGCGGCGGGGGCGCCATAGCGGTCGGGCAGGCCGCCATAGGTCACAAAGAAGTTCTTGAGGAGGGCAAGGCGCTGGGGCTCCGGCGCGCGCTCCATCTCCAGCGCCATGCGCCGGGTAAACACGATGCTCTCCACCGGCACGCCGGCCGCCATCTTCGGCATCACATAGCGCTGCTTGCGCTGGGCCAGGATCACCTCCGCCCCCGCCATCGCCAGTTCCGAGGCGATTTCGACGGCCGAAACACTGCCGCCGAGGACGACGACACGGCTGTCGCGGTATCGGCGCGGACCCGGATAGTCGAAGCTGTGGGTGATGCCGAGATTGCCGGAGAAGCCCCCCAGTCCTGGGATATCGGGGGTCACCGGCCGGTTGAAGCGGCCGGTCGCGACGACGACCCGGGCGAACGTCTCGGCAAGCTCTGCGTCGCCCTCCTGCCAGGTCAGCTGCCAGCCGCCCTCGGCACGGGCCAGATGTGTCACCTCAGCGCCGAAGCGGGCCTCCGTCATCAGGCCGTTGAGTGCCGCATAGCGGATGAGATGGCCCAGCACCTCGTTGTTGCTGGGGAAGACCGGCGTGCCGTCGGCAAACGGGCGGTCGGAAAAGCAGGTGGCGAACTGGGCGGTGTTGGTGACCATGGTCGGCCACACGCCGGAACGCGGGTTTTCATGCGCCCATTGGCCGCCCAGGCTGTCATGGGCCTCGAACAGGATCGGGGTGAAGCCCTCGCTCTTCAGATAGCGCGCCATTGCCAGACCCGCAGGCCCGGCGCCGATCACCGCGACGTCCGTCGCCCCCGCCATTGCGCATTCCCCCGACCTTACCCCCAGCGCGTGTTCCAGCGATGTGGGTCCACATCGCGGTTCGGAACTCGCGCGAACCATTGAGTCTGAGCATTTTCCGAACCGCCGGACCGGTTCCGTCCGGCTGGAAAACGCTGTAGGCCAACGCATCCCAGGCCACCTGCCCCCTGTCAATCGCACCGACGCGTGGGAACCCCCGAGGACTCATTGTGATTGCTTGACAGGCCGGCGTTGCCCCTTCATCGCGATACCGGCATCACGCTGATGAACCATACGACAGGGAAGAACGGGTTATGCGCTTTTCACTTTTGGCTTGCGCCGCAGTTCTGGCAATGACCACGTACGTCGGCGCCTTCGAGCTCTCCAGCCCGGCCTTCGACGAAGGCCAGCCGATCCCGGGCAAGTTCGCCTTCAACGGCTTCGGCTGCACCAGGGAGAATGTGTCCCCGGCGCTCGACTGGAGCGATGCGCCGGACGGGACGGAGAGCTTCGCGCTGATGGTTCATGATCCGGATGCCCCGACCGGCGGGGCCGGCTTCTGGCACTGGATCGCCCTCGACATTCCGGCATCGGAAAGCGGCCTTGCCGAGGGCGCGGGCATGGAAGGCAAGATGCCGGGGGCGGCGCGCATGATCCGCAACGACTATGGCGCGGTGGCGTATGGAGGTCCCTGCCCGCCGGAGGCCGATGACGCGCATCGCTACAACTTCACGCTCTACGCCCTGCCGATGGCGTCGCTGGAAACGCCGGACGGGGCGTCGGCCTCCCTCGTCGGGTTCCTGGTCAATGCCAACGCGATCGGTAAGGCGACCCTCCAGGGCACCTTCGACCGCTGACACCGCCCTGAGACATCTGCTTCCAAGGCGGGGGGTATCCGCGCGCGTGCCCCCCCCCCGCTGCCATCGGGCTTGTCTCCATTACCCGTGGATCGACGCGCCGCTTCCCCCTCGCTATTGGAGTGAACTCGACGTTTGGATCCCTTTGGCAGCACGTGCCGAACCAAACGTCGAATTCGAAAAACTCCACTAGAAACCATATGTTACCGAATGGCTTTCCGATTCCGACATTTGCCTGGGGGCTCATGTCGACAGGGTCCCAAATATCGGAATCAAACCACCAAGCTGGTACCCTGCCAAGGGGCCGCATTCTCGCTGGGGAGAGCAAGACAAATGGAATACGACGACGTCATCATGGGTCGGCGCAGTATTCGCGGCTTCCTGAAGAAACCGGTCCCGAAGTCCGTGATGCGGGAGGTGCTGGAACTGGCGATCCGTGCACCCAGTTCCTACAACACCCAGCCCTGGAACTTCTATGTCGTCGGCGGCGAGGTCCTGGACCGTATCCGCGCCGGCAACACCGAACGGATGCAGGCGGGCGTGCCGGCCTCGCGCGAGATCCGCAGCCATGGCGACTATCAGGGCCAGCACCGGGACCGTCAGATCGCCGTCGCCAAGCAGTTGTTCGGGGCAATGGGGATCGAACGCCACGACAAGGAGGGGCGCCAGGACTGGGTGATGCGCGGATTTCGCCAGTTCGACGCGCCGACCTCTGTCGTCATCACCTATGACCGGTCGATCCATGGCGGCGATATCGGCCCGTTCGACTGCGGCGGCGTGGTCAACGCGCTGGTCAACGCCGCCTGGTCGCGCGGGCTCGGCTGTGTCATCAACTCGCAAGGCATCATGCAGTCGCCGGTGGTGCGCGAGCACGCGCAGATCCCGGACGACCAGGTGATCATGATCTGTGTCGCGATGGGCTGGCCGGACGACAGCTTCCCCGCCAACGCCGTCGTCTCCCACCGCAAAAGCGTCGACGAGGCGGCGGTCTTCCTCGGCTTCGAGGACTGATCGCCGGTCAAGCCGCCGGTGCTGACCAGACGGTTGGCGATGCCGATTGCGGGAATGCGGCCCGGCGGCCCGTCGCGCGTCAGTTGATCTGACGCTCGAGATCGCCCCAGAACTTCGCGCGGATCGCCTTCTTGTCGAGCTTGCCGAGGGCGGTGACCGGCAGGTCGTCGACGATCTCGATCGATTTCGGGGTGTAGACGGAACCCTTGGCGGCCTTGACGTGGGCCTTGAGCGTATCCTCGTCGATGGTTTCCCCGGACTTGGCAACCACCAGCGCCTTCACCGCCTCCCCCCATTTGTCGTCCGGGATGCCGATGACCGCGGCCGACGCGACGGACGGGTGGGCGGTCAGCGCGTCCTCGACTTCCCGCGGGTAGACGTTGAACCCGCCGGAGATGATCATATCCTTCGACCGGTCGACCAGATAATAGTAGCCGTGCGCGTCGCGCCGGCCCATGTCGCCGGTATGCAGCCAGCCATTGCGCAGGGTCTTGGCGGTCTCCTCCGGTCGCTTCCAGTAGCCGTTCATGACCAGGGGCCCGCGCACGCAGATCTCCCCGACCTCGCCATCCGGCACCGGCCGGTCGTCGGGGCCGAGGACCGCGACCTGGTTGCCGGTGAGTGCCACCCCGCAGGAGGCGAGCCGTTCCGGGTGATTGACGGGGTCGTGGTCCCACTGGAACAGGGCGGTCACCGTGTTCGGGGCTTCCGACTGGGCGTAAAGCTGCATGAACACCTGGCCGAAAACGTCGATCGCCTCTTGCATGCGCGACGGCGACATCGGGGCTGCGCCATAGATCACCAAGTCCAGGCTGGAGAGGTCGGTCGTGCGGATGCGCGGGTGGTCGAGCAGGACGTAGATCATCGTCGGCACCAGGAAGGTCGCCGTGATCTTGTGCTGCTCCACGATGTCCAGGAATGCGTCGGCATCGAAGCCCGGCATCATCACCACCGTGCCGCCCTTCAGGAGGGTGGGGGTGATCAGAATGCCGGACGCATGACTGATCGGTGTCGCGACCAGCAGGCGGATCTCGCGCGGCCACTGCCATTCGGCCAGGGTCATCAGGACGTTGGTGGTGAACTGGCGGTGGCAATGGACGACGCCCTTGGGCCGGCCGGTCGTGCCGCCGGTATAGATGAGGGCGGCGAGATCGTCCTCCGCCGCCTCCGACACCGGCTGGGTCACGGGGTACTTGTCGGCCTCCGCCAGCAGTTCCGTACCGAGGTTGGAGGGGGTGGAGGTGAATGCCTGCTTCAGGAGCGGCGGGCGCTTTTCCAGCAGGGCGGCGGACTTCTCCGCATAGCCTTCCGTGTCGAGGTAGAGATACTCGACCTCCGCATCTTCCAGGATGAAGCGATGGTCGTCCGCCCCGCCCAGCGGGTGCAGGGCCGTGTAGCGCGCCCCGATCATCCAGGTCGCCGCGACCACCATGAAGGCTTCGGTCTTGTTGCCGGAGAGATAGGCGAGCGACCCGCCACGCTCCAGGCCGGCTGCCTTCAGCGCCTGGATGATCTGGGACAGGCGGTCGGCGAATTCACCATAGGTGACCGTGCGCCCGCCCTCGATGAAGGCTGCCCGGTCACGCGGGAAGCGGGCGAGAGCCCGGGCGATCAGTTCACCCATCGTCGATCCCTGGTAAAGGCGGTCGCCGGACATGTACTGGGTTCCTCCCGGTTCCTTGGTCTTGGTTGGCGGCAGACTGGAAGCTGCGGCGGCCCCGCGCAAGGGGCCGGGGTCACTCCGCAGCGGCAATCGCCGGCGGCGGATGCGCCGGGTCCTTGCTCAAGACCCGCACACGCTGGCTGTCCTCGCCGCGCAACTCGACCTCGGCCGGGATCGCGAGCGGCACGCCCTCCCGCTGGAAGCGCCGGGCGATGCGGCTGCGGAACTCGCGCGCGACGCCGAAATGGGGGCCGCGGATCTCGATGCATACCGCGTAAACGAGGCCGCTGACCTCATACTTGATGCCGAACACGCCGTTCATCAGGAAGATCGTCCGCATCAAGGGCGACCAGGAGGGATCGGCCTTGAACGTCTCGATCTCGTCCTCGATCAGGTGGCGCGGTTGCACCGGATCGACGCCGAAGGGTACGGCGAACTCCAGGAACTCGCGATAGAACTCCCGGCTGTAGCTCGCGACCGAGGCAATCTCCCCGTTCGGCACGTAGTGGATCATGCCGGTGTAGAATTCCCGGATCGTGGTGATGCGCAGGCCAATCTCCTCGATCTGGCCCATGATGCCGTTCACGATCACCCACTCGCCCTTGTTGATCTGGTTCTCGGCGAGGAGGAAGAGGCCGGAGAAGACATCGCGCACGATCGTCTGCGCGCCGAACGCAACGGCGAGGCCGAAGATGCCCAAGGACGCGACGATCGGTGTCACGTCGGCGTTCACCGCCTGCAGCATGTAGATCACCGCGAGCGAACCGACCAGGATCATCCAGGCGGAACAGAACATGCCGTAGAGGGTAAGCGCCCGGGATTCCGGTTCCTCGCCCAGCTTGCTCTTCGCCGCGATCTCCCGAAAAAAGCGCCAGGCGATGCGCCGCCCGATGAAGACGAGTGCCGCGGCGATCAGCGCTTCGACCGCCTGGATGCGCGCCACGTCCTGGTCCTGGGCCGTGGTCGGAACGGAGAGGTCCGGCAGCGCGCGGGGATCGAGCACGATGCCGGTGCGTGCCTCAAGCTCGCTCAGGAGGCCGGGGGCCGTGGATGGGTCCAGGGCCGCCCGGACCGCCGTCGTTTCGACGTCGAGCCTCCGGCGTGCCGCGTCACGCTGTTCGACAACCGCCTCTCTCAGCGCGGCGAGGGTCGTGCGCACGCCCTCGGTCAATCAGCGCACCTCCGCCGTCTCCGCTGCCTGCCGGGACAGGCTGTCGAAGCGCCGCTCGAGGAGGATCAGCCGCTCGTAGTAGCGCTCCTGGAGTTCGTCGAGATCGTTCAGCTCCGCCGAGCGGAAGAAGCCGTCGACGAAGCCGTAGATGCCGTTGTCGCCCTCGATCCTCTGGGCGATCTCCTTGTCGAGCAGCCGGCGCTCCAGATCGTCGAGCCCCTCCACATTGTCCAGATCGGCCGAGCGCTCTTCCAATTCGACCAGGGCGACCAGCATCTCGATCCGCCTGCCGAGCGGTTCGGTCAGCGCCTGAAGCGGAGCGATCAGCGCATCCGTGCCGGTCTCCTGGGCTATCCGTTGCCGGTCGGCGTCGATCTCCAGCCGGGCCGCCTCGATCCGGTCGCGCGCCCTCTGGATGACGGCGACCGGCTCGCGCGAGCGCCACGCGTCGACTTCCGGCGGCAGCTCTTCCAGGGTGCCGGCCTCCGCCCGTTCGCTGAGGGCCGAGGCCGCCCCCCAGATGCGCCGGGTGACGGCCAGAAGCGCCTCCTGGGCCACCGCCTCATC
>CAYNIS010000214.1:0-6390 GCA_964397055.1 uncultured Rhodospirillaceae bacterium
CCAAAACTACTTCTCGGCCTGCGGATACGATGCAGATTGAATGGAATCCGCCCTAAAATACGATATCTTGACATCAGTTGCGGTGGAAAGATATACATCAACATCAGGTGCGGTCCGCGGTGGGGAATCTATGTTTTCTTGGGTTGATTTTGTTCGGGATCCGCTTTTCGGGGAATTCCGAAACGAAGTATCATTTATCGATCGTTATTCTTCCTTACTGGCGACCGCGCCAGTAATTGACTATGAGTTTGAAAATATCAAAACTTATTCCGTTGTATTTATAGCGGAAGAGTTTATTCGCGATACTGGAGTGAGCAGACAACTTTCTGTTAAATCGGAAAAATTTCTTATTGCGGGACTGTCGGGCGAGAACATAGTTGATGCGCAATTTGGTCAACAACTTTTAGCGACAGGTATTGTGTTCACGGGTGAATTCATCTCAAATTCCGGAGGTTTTGAGTACCGCCGTATCGACGATGGGTCTTTGAACTCTTTGTTTTACGGTGCTGACCTTCGGGCCTATGGCGGCGGCGATTTTGTGCGTTATGGAATCGTTGTCGAGCCGGGCCTTACGACAGTCATCGACCAGCCGGTTTTCCAGCCTTTCGAGGTGACTACCGGTGCCACAATCACAGTCACATCCGTCGTCGATGTGTCAAATGCGTTTGAGCAGTTTGGTCTCTTCCGCACGGTTGGAGTCCTGGCTGGCGAGGGCGGCATACTGGTCAATGACGGGACGATTGTTGGAGAACTGTTCGACATCGCCGCGTCCGATACGACAGTCGTGAACAATGGCACGCTCAACAGCAGTCTACTTGCACTGAATCTTGCCGGCCCCGGGCCGGACCAAATCTATCCCGATCGCGTCACGATTACGAACAATGGCACCTTGAGCGTTGAATCTATTCCGGGAAACTTCCGCTCCGGGCCAATCAATATCGGCAACAGCGAGCGTCCCGTAGATGATGGCAGCAACAGCGACGACTCCGTCATCACAAACAATGGAACGATCGAGGTCTTCAATTCCAACCTGGATCGACAGGGTGAAATGAATGCGATCAGCTTGGCGGGGGATCGCGGCACGGTCACGAACACCGGCACGATAACCGTTTTTGAGACCTTTACGGACGCAATCCGCGTGACGGGCGCCGATGGCTTTGTTCAGTCAAGCAGCAACAGCCTGATCGAAATCCAAGGGGCGGGTTCCCAGGCGATCTTCATAAATGGCGATCGTGGGCAGATCGAAGCGGACGGCGAAATTCTTGCCGATGTGGGGTTCTCCGCCATTGTTGGTATCAATGGCGATGGCGCCGATATTGATCATTTCGGCGACCTGACCGGGTTCGGGGCCTATGTTGCCGGGTTGGCTGCAATCGGGCCGGATTTCGAGGTAAGCAACTCCGGCAATATCGAGCTTCTGGAAGTCACCAGCGCCGGCATAGCAGGCCTCACCTATGCCTATGACAGGGACAATGACGTCTTCTTACCGGCGTCCACCGGAACGATCCTCAATAGTGGCGCGATCAACACATCGGCGCTGCAGGGCTACGGCATTCTCGGTGTCGGGGTCGATCTCGATATCGCGAACCAGGCCGCAGGCCGCATCACCACGACCGGTCAGGGGGCCCATGCGATTTCGCTTGGCATTTCGCCCTTCATTCTTCTGCCTGAAGAAGTCGATATCCTCCCCAGCCTGTTCACGCTGGTGAACCAGGCGGAGGAGGTCCTCAATGCGGGCGCAATCACGGTGTCGGGCCAGTTTGCCAGCGGGATCTTTTCCGACCGATCGCGCGACAGCACCTTCCGGAATGAAGGCACGATCACGGCGGTGTCAGCGGCGACCGACAAGCGGGGGATGTTCCTCAGCGGCAATCGCCTTGAGGCCATAAACGCAGACGGCGCAGAGATCACCGTTTCCGGTCCGCGCGCCACGGGAATCAACCTGACCGGCGAGACTGGCAGCGTGGCAAACGAGGCTGGCGCGAGCCTTGCCGCGTCCGGTACGGATTCGGTCGGGGTTTTCCTCGAAAACACCCTTGCCGGGACATTTGCACCGATACGCAATCTTGGCGACATTGATGCGGACGGGACTGGGATCCGGGGTGTTGGCGGCTGGATCAGCGTCACCAATGGCGAGCCCGCTATGCCAGCGACCTCGACGAATGCCGCAATCGGCGCGCCAGGCGGCGATTTGGAGACCGGCATCGATCTCGACGGACCCAACCTCAAGATCGACAATCACGGGGCGATCGAAGCGACGGACACGGGCGTTCGCTTCACGAATACGGACACCTCATCCTTCACAAATTTCGATGGGGCAACAGTGCTGCAGACTGGCGAGAGCGGCGAGGCGGTCGCGCTGAGCGGCACGATGCTGACGGTGGAGAACCGAGGCGCTATCGAGAGCGAACTCGCCGACGGAATGGTGATCGAAGGGGACAATGCCAAGGTCACCAACTACAACGATGTAAGCGCAGCACACACGGGCCTGACGCTGTCAGGCAATGACGTCACGCTAACCAACCTCGTGGCCGAGAACGGTGAAAGCAGCGCGCCGTTCCCCCAGATTCGGTCAACCAACCTCGCTGACCCGGCAGCGCAAACGATCGCGATCGATTGGTCGGGGAATGATGCAACACTGATCAACCACGGTCAGATCATCGGTGGCTGGGCTGGCATTGAGTATGTGGGGAACGCTCTTTCGATTACTCACGGCAAGGGTCGCGAGACTGACGCCCGGATTGAAGCGCGTTTGCCGGGCGGGATACGAGGCGACGGCCTGAGCGTTGCCGGCATTAGTGTCACGGCCGAAACGTTCAACCTGGAAAGCTTTGCGCCGATCGAGTCGACTGGCCATGGTGTCGTCGTGACCTCGCCCGACGCGGCCCTGGCGGCGACGATGAACCTGAGGTCCGATGCCATTATTTTGGCAGATGATGGTATCGGAATCCTTGCATTCGGACTGCCCGAACTGGTGCCTGCGCCGGGCAGCGCCGACAACGCATCCGCGCTGTCGTCGCTCAACGTCTTTATTGATCGCGACGCGGCAATCAAAGCGCAGCAAGGCGCCGACGTATCGGAGTTGGAGGCGGTTACGTTCGTCCTGGAGGGCGAAATCGATGCCAACGGCGTCGATGCGCGGGGCATCGCGGTGACGTCCAGCATTCTGGAAACTGTGAGCATACTGATGTCCGGGCGGCTCAGCGCCGATGGAGCCAACGCGCGCGGAATTGCGGTCGATGCACCTCAAGCCGCTGCCTCTGGCCAGACCCGGCAGATCGTGGTTGAGCTCGACCCGGCACTTGCAGCCGATACCGACACCGCCTTGACCGTCGAAGGGGCCGAGGGCGTCGGCGTGTTCGCCGACATGCGCGGCCTGCAGATCGAAAACACGGCCGGGATCGAGGTCACGGGCGATATGACGCGGGGAGTCGTCATGGGTGCGCAGTCGAGCCCCTCCGACGACATGGAGTTCCGCAATTCGGCCGCCCTCGTGGTCGGCAATGAGAGCCTGACCGCAATCGCGCCGATCGCTGTCGAAGTGAATGCCGATGATGCCACCGTCTTCAACGGTCAGGGCGCCGGCGCCTTTCCCGACCTGGAGCTCCTCCTGAGCGAGGGCATCCTTGATCCGCGTATCATCTTTTCCCAGGAATTCGACTTCGAGAGCACCACCTCCAACGTGCCAATCTTCCCGTTGGGTTCGATGGAAGCACGGGGCACCGATGCAATCGGGGCGCTGGTCCGCGGCTCTGGCGTACAGTGGTTCAATGTCTTCCAGCAGGATTCTGATGCCAATCTGGCCCTCGGTGCAGTGGTCGCGCGAGGCGCGAATTCCGTCGGCATCAAACTCGAGGGCGGCGGCAACACGATCTACAATGACGGGGTCATCCAGGGCGTTGCCCATGCCATTCTTGGCAGCGACAGCAATGACTTCATCGTCAACCGCCTGGAACTACGCGGCGACACAGCGCTCGGCGGCGGTAATGATGTGTTCTTTGCGTTCGCAGGTGGCGTCACCGGAGCGGTCGATGGCGGGGTCGGCGGACTGGATCTCTTGTTTGTCGGCAGCCCGCTATCGAGCGCTGGCCCCGCGGTTCCGGTGGTGACCTTTGATGGCACGAATTTCACGAATTTCGAAAGTCTCGAAGTGATCGGTGATACGCCGATCATCCTGAAAGGCCGTTTCGACAGTGACACCGCGATCCTCACAGGCGAGCTGGTTTTGGACAACGCGGTTTTCGAGGGCGACGTTGACGCTGTCGATGCTTTTCTGAGTGGGTCCGGACAGGTGGCCAGCTATCGCGGCGATGCGCTGAGCGCGCTCGACATTGCCGCCGGATCAAACGCGACCGACCTGACCGCCCGCCTTGATGAGGCTGAAGACCTGGCGCTCTCACCGAGCTTCGGCACCCTGACGATCGACACCACTTTCGAGACAGACGGCACGATCTTCCTTGAAATCGGCGGCCCGTCGGCCAGCCAGCGTGACCGGCTTGATATTCTTGGTGCCGCAGACCTCAGCGCCGCCACGATTGTCCTCGATTTTGTCGACGGGTTCCGCCCCGAGGCAAACACGCCGGTCGAGATCCTTTCTGCAGGCACTCTCGCAGCCGGATCGACCAATGCCGAGATTGTTGCGCGCGGGCTTGGTGCTGCGTCAGAGGCCACCCTTTCGCTCAACGCGGCGACCGGCGCCCTGGCGGTGGCCTTCAGCTTCCCGGAAATCACTGGTTCTGACGATAAGGATACTCTGCTCGGGACGGCCGCCGGGGAAACGATCTCGGCACTGGCTGAGGCTGACCTGATCGAGGCCGGGGGCGGCAATGACCTCATTTTCGCCGGCCCCGGGCGGGACCGGGCCTTTGGCGGCGACGGCGCTGATTCTTTGGACGGCGGCAATGGCGATGATGTGGTTCGCGGCGGCCTTGGAAATGACACGCTCACGGGCGGGCGCGGCGATGACAAGGTCTTTGGCGAAAGCGGACATGACACGCTTTTCGGTGGGCAGGGTAATGGCGCCGATGTCCTGCGCGGCAATGACGGTAATGACCTGATGTTTGGACAGGGCGGCAATGACGCCTTGTTCGGCGGAAATGGTGACGATGCCCTTACAGGCGGCGCCGGGGGCGACCATCTTCGTGGGGGGCGCGGCGTCGATACGCTGAATGGCGGCGAGGGCGACGACACCCTCGCCGGTGGCGGCAATGCGGATGTCTTCGTTTTTGCCGGAGCCTTCGGCAATGATGTTTTGGAGGACTTCGACGCTTTGACCAAGGGCGAAGTGATCGACCTTTCGGGCATCAGTGAGATTGCAGACTTTGATGATCTCGCCAGCAATCATCTGAGCGATGTCAATGGAGACGCGGTCATCACAGCGGGCGCCAATACGATCACCCTTAAGGGCGTCGCATCAACGACGCTCGGCGCCGACAATTTTGCGTTTGGGCCGGACCCAGCCAGTGGGGGGCCACAAACCGGCGCGGCCAGCAGTGCGTCTGCCGACTTGGTCGCTCTCCAGCGGATCGAATCTTCTGATTTTCCCAACAGCGCTGACGTTGTCGCGCCTCCGGGCAACGAGACTGACATCCGACCGGCTGACCTCGGCGCGGTCTCTGAGTCTCCGACCGTCGAATGGTCAATGAGCTTGTGAAATGGGAATGTCTGCGGAACCGGGCTTGAGGCGGTCAATCCTGGCATGTAGCCTAGTGAAATTAGCAAGAACCCGTTTCGCTATTTCAAAACGTCGCCCGAGATCATCCAGCTTGCGGTGATGCTGTACGTGCGCTTTCCGCTTTCGCTTCGGAATGTCGAAGACCTGCTCCACGAGCGCGGGTCCTGTCAGGGGAAAACCACTTGAGGCACCCTGCCTGGCTTCGTAGCATCCAGGAATGAGCAAAAACCCATTCCGCTATTTCAAGACGTCACCCGAGATCATCCGGCTGGCGGTTATGATGTACATTCGCTTCCCGCTCTTGCTGCGGAACGTGGAGGATCTGCTGCATGAGCGCGGCATCGATATCAGCCATGAGACAGTGCGATTTTGGTGGAACCGTTTCGGCCCGCTCTTTGCCCGCGAGATCAAGAAGCGCCGCTCCCAGCAGCTTCGACAGGTCACCCAGTGGCGCTGGCACCTCGACGAGGTGTTTGTGAAGATCAATGGCGAAACCCACTATCTCTGGCGCGCCGTCGACCATGAGGGCGAGGTGCTCGAAAGCTACGTGACCAAGACACGGGACAAGGCCGCCGCGTTGAAATTCCTCAAGAAAGCCATGAAGAACTACGGCCGTCCGGTCGAGATCGTCACCGACGGGCTGCGGTCCTACGGCGCGGCTATGAAGGAGATCGGCTATGCCGACCGCCAGGTGACCGGCCGCCATCTGAACAATC